>JAICKT010000048.1 GCA_025927795.1 Parafilimonas sp.
AAATATCAAAATTTAGTTTTTAAGTTAGCGTGTACAGGCGGCGTTTCAACGCTGCCTTTTTTATTTGTTAGCGGATGAATTTGCAGAATTTAAAAATAATTCTACGCTTTGTTTTAAAATCTCATTTTTTTTGGCTTGAAACAAATCTGCTTTATCTGCAGGAATACGAAGCGGATAAATTTCGCCTTTTGCAAGCGTGTGATCAATGTTGGGATTAAGCTGATTAAAGACTCCGATATCCATCATCAATGTATGTGCAATAACAACTGAATTGTATTTGCCATAAATATTCACAGTTACAGCATCTGCAGCCAAAGCCGAATAGGAATCAGTTTTATTAGTGGGATTGTTTGTAATAAAGTTTTTTGCTTCATCTGCCGTCATGGTAGCCACGCTTCCATTGCCTTCAAAATAATAATGTGTGGCAATAAATTTTTTTACGTGATTACGTGTTTCTTCCGGAAGATAATATTGTATATCCCAAAAATTTGTGCTGTGTGCTTTTGCTATAGCACGATTTACATTTGCTTCACCACAATTATAAGCTGCAATTACTAAAAGCCAGTCTTTATAATCCGCATATAAACCTTTAAGAATTTTTGCAGCAACATTAGTGCTTTTTATATAATCTAATCTGTCATCATAAGAGCCTGTATGCAAACCATATTGGCGCGCAGCATCAGCCATAATTTGCCACGGACCAACTGCTCCTGCCCACGAAACTGCATTGCTGCTTAAACTGCTTTCTATCACAGATAAGTATTTTAGCTGAACAGGAATACCATAAGAACTTAAAATATGATCGTACAAATCAAAATATGGTTTGCCCCAAATTTTCATATCAGTAAAATAAGTCGTATGGCTTTGAATGTAATTATTTACAAACAATTTTGCTTCAGGATTAACAGCAAAGCTTGCGTTGTTTTGATTTTTGTCTGAAGAAAGCAGGCTTATAAAAAATTTAGAGCTGTCTATAAATGGTAAAGATGTTTTTAATTTTGAGGTATCAATATGATCTGTATCATTAAATGCGTGTTGATAATTGGGTAAGGAATATGATAAAGGTGTGATGGTTAAGAAGAAAAAAATAAACAGAGCAAGCTGAAAATAAATATTTAATAACACTATGCTAAAATGCTTCTTCCTCATGTATAAAACTTTCAAACGATGTTATCGCCGATTAATTTAAATTTTTCTTTATCTCAATAAGCTTTTTAGAAAGTTGCAGCAAAATTAATTCATTTGCATGAGATGCCATTAGCTGTATGCCAAAGGGCATTCCGTTAGAATGTTTAAATAATGGGATTGATATAGCAGGAATACCGGTAAGGTTTGCATACACCGTAAAAATATCTGCTAAAAACATTTCAACAGGATCAGTATTGTTTTGATTGAACTTGAAAGCAGTTGTAGGAGAAACGGGTGAAATAATTGCATCAACATTAGAGAATATTGCGTTTGTTTTATCAATAAGAATTCGCCTGATTTTTTGCGCCTGTGTTACATAAGCATCATAATATCCTTCGCTCAAAACAAAAGTTCCCAGCATAATTCTTCGCTTAACTTCTTTTCCAAAATATTTGCTTCGCGTTAATTCAATTTGATCTGAGAGATCGTTTACTGAGAATGATTTACCGAATTTAATTCCATCATACCTCGAAAGATTACTTGATGCTTCAGCGGTTGTTAAAACATAATATGCAGGAACAATATATTCAAGCAGGTTAAAATCTATTGGTTTAATTTCTATATTTTGTTCTGATAGCTTCTTAATGAAATCTTTTTGTGCATTTGCAATTTCAGTATCAAGTTTATTGTGTTCTAAAGTTGCAGGAAAATAACCTATTGTAAGTTTTTCTTTTTTTGTATCGACTGGTGTGAAAGGTGCAGAAATAGAGGTGCTATCATAATCATCAGGACCAGCAATAACATCAAGCACCAGCGCTGCATCATCAACATTTTTTGAAAAAATACCAATTTGATCAAACGATGAAGCATATGCAATTAACCCATAGCGGGAAACTCTTCCATAAGCAGGTTTTAATCCAACAATGCCGCAAAAATCAGCAGGCTGCCTTACAGAGCCACCAGTATCACTTCCCAGGCTAATCATGCAAAGATCAGCCTGCACAGAAACTGCTGAACCACCTGACGAACCACCTGGAACACGTGTATTATCTATAGGATTAAGTACATTGCCAAAAGCTGAATTTTCGTTGCTGCTGCCCATCGCAAATTCATCGCAGTTTTGCCTGCCAATAATTATTGCTTCTTCTTTTAATAATCTTTCAGTAACTGTTGCGTTGTAAACGGATTGAAAATTTTCAAGGATTTTAGATGACGCGGAAAGTTTATGATTCTTATAGGCGATAACATCTTTTAAACCAACTATGACACCATGAAGTTTACCAGATTTTTTTCCTGATTTTCTGTTTGCATCAAGCAGAGATGCATATTCTAAAACTTCATCTTCATACACTTCGAGAAAAGCGTTGAGATGACTATTTGTTTTTATATTTTGTAAATAAAAAGATACAGCTTCAACACAAGTTATTCTGCCGCTTAATAACAAAGATTCATAGTCTTTGATAGAGGAAAAGCTAAACAAAGGCTATTATTTTATATTCTAAGGTTGTGTGGTTGTGGTAGTAGCTTTTGATTGAGCTTTATTATTTGCGGATTGAGAAGGTGTTTCATTTATTCCATCTTCAAGTTCTCTGCGCACATTATTTTTTGCATCGTTAAACTCGCGGATACCTTTTCCTAAGCCTCTCATAAATTCAGGAATTTTTCTTCCGCCAAATAAAATTAAAACAGCAAGGATGATAAGAACCCATTCAGAAATGCCCGGTGTACTCATAAAAATTATTTAGAAAACAAATGTACATTAAAAATAGATGCCTGAAGAAAATAGTAAATCTTAAAATTTACATTCTTTTTTCCTTGATTCTTGCGCTTTTACCGCTGCGGCTTCTTAAATAATATAGCCTTGCACGGCGCACCTTACCCACTTTGTTCACGACAATTGACTCAACATTAGGTGAGAAGAAAGGAAATGCTCTTTCAACTCCAATACCGTCTGATATTTTACGAACAGTAAATGTAGATGTAACACTGGTACCCTGTATTTTTAAAACATCGCCCCGAAAGCTTTGAATGCGTTCTTTTCCACCTTCAGTAATTTTATAGTTTACAGTAACGTTGTCACCTGCTTTAAATTTAGGATGTTTCTTTTTATTTGTTAGTTGTTCGTGAACAAATAGAATTGCCGCATTCATATACCAATTTTTTTGAGGAGTGCAAAGGTAACGGGTGAATAAAACACTTCCAAATGTATTATTTATCGCGCAAGGTTAACAGCTCTTTTTTCCCTTATAACAGTTACTTTTATTTGCCCTGGGTAAGTCATTTCATTCTGAATTTTCTGCGCAATTTCAAAACTTAACTTATCACTATCTATATCCGTAACTTTTTCTGCTTCAACTATAACTCTTAGTTCTCTTCCTGCCTGTATTGCGTATGCTTTTTCAACGCCGCTATAATTCATAGCCAATGTTTCCAGGTCTTTTATTCGCTGTAAATATTGCTGCATAATTTCTCTGCGTGCACCCGGTCTGGCACCACTTATGGCGTCACAACTTTGCACGATAGGTGAAATTATATATTGCATTTCCATTTCATCATGGTGCGCGCCGATAGCATTTACTACTGCGGGATTTTCTCCGTATTTTTCCGCCAATTTTGCGCCTAATAATGCATGACTCAGTTCTGTTTCTTCGTCGGGAACTTTGCCGATATCATGTAATAAGCCTGCACGTTTTGCAAGTTTAGGGCTTAAGCCAAGTTCCGCGGACATGGTTGCACACAGATTAGCCACTTCACGGCTGTGCATTAATAAATTCTGTCCGTAAGAAGACCGGAAGCGCATTTTTCCAACAATACGTATCAGTTCTTTGTGTAAACCATTAATGCCTAATTCTATTACTGTACGTTCACCTATTTCCATTACCTGCTCTTCAAGCTGTTTACGGGTTTTATCTACAACTTCTTCTATACGGGCAGGATGTATTCTCCCATCTGCCACTAATCTTTGCAGGCTTAACCTTGCAATTTCGCGCCTTAGAGGATCAAAAGAAGAAAGCACGATGGCCTCAGGTGTATCATCCACAATTAAATCGACGCCAGTAGCTGCTTCAATACTGCGGATATTTCTGCCTTCTCTGCCTATTATTTGGCCCTTAATTTCGTCACTTTCAAGATTAAAAATTGTAACTGTGTTTTCTATTGTTTGCTCTGCGGCTGTGCGTTGTATGGATTGAATAATGATTTTTCTGGCTTCTTTATTAGCTTTTTGTTTTGCTTCTTCAATAACTTCCTGTTGTAACTGCAATGCCTGGTTTTGCACTTCTTGTTTCAAACTTTCAATAAGCTGAGCTTTAGCTTCTTCGGCTGTTAATCCTGCAATTTTTTCAAGGCGTTTAATATGTTCTTCCTGATGTTTTTCAAGCTGATTCCTTTTTTGTGCTACCACTTCAAGTTGTCTGCTCAAGTTCTCTTTAATTACTTCATTTTCTTTAATATATTTTTCAAGGGCAGCATCTTTTTGGTTTATAGAAATTTCTTTTTGCTTTATCCTGTTTTCGCTATCACCTAACTTTTTATTTCTTTCTAAAATTTCTTTATCAAATTCGGCTTTTAACTGAACAAATTTTTCTTTGGCTTCTAATATTTTTTCTTTCTTTGTTGTTTCAGCCTTTAATTCCGCAGCAGCAATAATTTGCTTTGCTTCACTTTCAGCTTCTTCTATTCTTTTTTTTGTGTTTTTTGAAAAAATAATTTTACCCAAAACAATTCCTAAAAGAAACGCAATAATGCCTATAATTATATCTGTAAGATTCATGTAATTGATTTTTAAACATGTTTAAATTTTCAAATAGAATTGCGAAGTTAATTTAACCACGGAAACTTAATAAAACTCTTTTAATTTCAAATTTGGAAATATTTGTTTCAGATTGGGAAAATTTATTTTTTGAAATTATCTTATTTACTTGAAAATCAACATTAAGAATAATAAAATTTCATTGGCATGTCTTTTGGCGTTTGGTAAATACCCGTTTTTATTCCGTGCCCGTAAAACAAATAAATTTCAAAATGAAAAGGTTAGTATTTGTTTTTTATACGGGAATTTTTTTAGTCTCTTGTTCAAAGAACGACGTTAGTACGCCGAGGGCCGCAAACCAAAATGTTTTCTTTAAAAGCACCAACGTCGAAGTAGAAAATTTAAAAGTTACGCAGATTTCAAGTGATGCAGTTACAGTAAATTTTTCTACGGTTTATGAAAAGAATATTAAACGGATAGAACTAATGAGTAGTGCTTCTATTAATACATTTTGTACAATACAAGGTGTTAACACAGGCAGCAGCTCTCAAACGCTTAAACAGTATTCCTTTCAGGATACAAATATTAAGGGCAATACAATGTATTATTTATTACGATTTGAAGACAATCTTGGAAACTGGACTTACTCAGGTTATTACACAGTAAAAGTTAATTAAATATTTCGGGGGCTAATATAAAACTCTGTTGATTTCAACGGAGTTTTTTATTTATTATAACGCTTGTTCTATAATCGCTTGCAAACTTTTGACTTTGTCTTTTAATTCTTCGTTTTTATAACCTTTAAATTCACCTTCGGTTTGTTCTGTAGCCAGCCAAATTAATACCATTGCTATATAATCCTGCATATCCTTGCCTGCAAAATTTGTTTTAAACTCAATAATTTTTTCATTAATAATTTTTACAGTTTTGCGTAACTTCTCTTCATCCTCCGGTTTTACCTTTAAGCGATAGTTTCTGTCTCCAATTAAAATATTTGCAGGTATTAGCTGTTCCATATTAAACATTAAGAAGTGAAAGACATTTTTCAATATCTTTTAAATAAAGATCAATTCTATACTGCAAAATTTTTCTTTCGTCACCGTTTTGTAATGTTGCAATATTTACTGCCGCAGATTTTTGTTGTGCATCTTGAATGAGCATATCTTTTTGCAATAAATGTTTTTTAAGCTCTTCGTTTTGATTTTTTAAATGATCATTTTCTTTTTGCAATTGTTTATAGCGTTTTATTAAAATGTACAACATCTCCTGAAGTTTTTTTATTTCGACATTTAAGTCTTCCATAATTTTTTAAACTATTTTCTTATTTCAGCATTTAAATTATATTCAAGCTTCTTTACAATTTTTTCCATCACTTCATTCACCTCAGCATCAGTTAAAGTTTTTTCACTATTCAAAAATGTAAAATTAATTGCAAGTGATTTTTTATCCTGACCAATTTTTTCACTCTCAAAAATATCAAACAAAGAAAACTGCTGTAAAAAAGGTATCGCTAATTGTTTAAGAAGATTTTCAATATTGCTGTATTTTATTTTTTTATTTACAATTAAAGCAAGATCTCTTTCCACAGATGGGTGTTGAACAATTTCTTTAAAAATGATTTCCTGTTTGGCATTGGCAGATAAAAGATTCTTGTAATTCAATTCAACAAAAACAACATTTTGTTTTATATCAAATTTTTCTAACAAATTTGTATCAATTTTTGTTATTGTTCCGAGATTAAATTTATCTATAAAAATATTTTGCTGAATACCGCTTTCTTTATTTTGGGTTTCTGAAAATTCTATATCTGCAATATTTACAGAGCTTAGCAAACTTTTTAATATTCCCTTTGCTGTAAAAAAATCCGAAAGTCCTGATTTCTGCCTCCAACCTTGTGTTCCATTTTTTGCTGTCATCCAAAAACAGACGTATTCCGTTTCCGAATATTTTTTGTTATAATGATATGTTTTTCCAAACTCAAAAAAATTGAGGTTATTATTTTTCCTGTTAATATTATAAGCTAAAATTTCAAGACCGGTTTCCAACATTTCCGGACGCATTATATCAAGATCTGCACTTATATTATTTAATAGTCTTACAGAATTTGAAAGTCTTTGCTCAGTAAAAATTTTACTGTTAGCTATTGAATTTGTAACAATTTCATTAAAGCCAAATCCTGTTAAAACTTGCGAAATTTTTTCTTTTAATTGTTCACTAAGCAGGTTGTCTTGTGTAGATGGTGTTATAGTAATTGATTTTGAAATCTCAATATTATCAAGTCCGTCTATTCTTACAATTTCTTCCACAATATCAGCAGGAAGATATATATCACTTTTACTTAAGGGCACGGCAACCGTTAGGGCATTATTTGTTTCATTTAATATTTCAAAATCCAATGCAGCAAGAATGGTTTTTACGGATGATGGCTCATAAGATTTGCCGCTTAATTTTTTAAGATAATCATATTTGAGTGTAATAATTTTCTTTTCTACATGTACAGGATAAACGTCAATTAAATCGCCTGCAATTTTTCCATCAGCGATTTTAATTATTAAAGAAGCAGCTCTTTTTAGTGCATTTACAGTTCCTGAAATATCAACACCTTTTTCAAATCTTATAGCCGCCTCAGTTCTTAAACCCATTCTTAAAGATGTATAGCGAACAGCAGACGGATTAAACCATGCGCTTTCAAGAAAAATATTTTTTGTTTCAGATGTTACGCCACTGTCAACACCACCAAAAATGCCTGCAATACAAACTGGCTCATCATTATTACATATCATTAGATCTTTATTGCACAATTTTCTTTCAACGTTATCTAATGTTTGGAAAGGTGTGCCTTCAGGCAAATTTTTTATTATAACTTTTTTTGAAGTCAAAGCATCTGCATCAAACGCATGCAATGGCTGACCTGTTTCATGTAAGATAAAATTTGTTATATCAACAATATTATTAATCGGGCGATGACCAACCGCTATTAAAAAATTACGTAACCATGCAGGTGACTCTTTTATCGTTACATTCTTAATGTGTAAACCTGAATAGCGTTTGCAATCATTTGTATTTTCAATAATTACTTCAAATTCATTTTCCCCTTCTTCAAATTTTATATCAGTAACCGGCAGTTTGGTTTTAACTGTTTTATTATTATGATAAGACAGCCACGCGCAAACATCTTTTGCAACACCAATGTGGCTCATAGCATCCATTCGATTTGGTGTTAAGCCAATTTCGTAAATCCAGTCTTTATAAATATTAAAATATTTAGAAGCGGGTTCGCCGAGTTCTGCATCATCCGGTAAAATATAAATACCTGTATGACTATCACTCAAACCAACTTCGTCTTCAGCGCAAATCATTCCAAAGCTTTCAACACCTCTTATTTTCGCGACCTTCATCGTTACCGGAGAATTATTTATAGGATAAATTGTAGTTTCAACAGGTGCAACAATTACTTTTTGTTCTGCTGCAACATTAGGCGCGCCGCAAACAATTTGCAAAACCTCTTTTTTTATATCTACAGTTGTAACTTTTAATTTGTCAGCATTGGGATGTTGTTCGCATGTGAGAATCTTGCCGACGACTAAACCATTTAAACTGCCTTTTATATTTTCATAAAATTCCAGCGATTCAACTTCAAGACCAATAGACGTAAGTATTTCAGATAATTTTTGCCGTTCTAATTTTTCAGGCAAATATTCCATTAACCAGTTATACGAAATCTTCATTCTTTATCAATTCATGCAAAAATATAGTTTCAACTTAAGCGATTTATAATAAAATTGTTTACGCAGATACACAATTCTTTTTTATTACAAGCATTATTCTAAAAATAAATTTTTGCACTTTTTTATTGTGAATAGTTGCTACGATATTTTGTAAAATCTTTTTAAATTGTTGGAAACAAATAAAATTCTTTTGTATGACGTTTTATTTAATGTTAATAAACTTGTGAACTGTTGCTTAATAAATTTAAATGCGATTAAATTTTTTAAAGCCATCATTTAACGTTTACATTCGTCGCTCGTTTTTTCTCATAACATTAAGGAAACATTCCGGTAACGATTGCTTAACCTTAATCAGCTTAAAAAAAATACTAACCACATTAATTTTAGTTGAATGGAAATTGTTAACCAAAATAAAGACCGCCGCACACGCAGAAAAAGTTCTATTGATCTCAGTACAATGGTTTATGGCAAAATACCCCCGCAGGCAAGAGATTTAGAAGAGGCTGTACTTGGCGCTGTGATGCTTGAAAAAAGTGCGTTTGATACTATTATAGAAATATTAAAACCTGAATGTTTTTATGTAGATGCACACCAGGAAATTTTTAAATCCTTTCAAAACCTCGCGCAAAAAAGTATGCCGATTGATATGCTTACTGTTGTTGAGGAATTAAAGATAAAAGGCAAGCTTGATGAGATTGGCGGACCCTATTATATTACAAAACTTACAAACGCAGTTGTATCAACAGCCAATATTGAAGCACACTCGCGCATCATTCTGCAAAAATTTATACAAAGAGAATTAATACGTATAAGCGGAGAAATAATTGGCGATGCTTATGAAGACAGTACGGATGTTTTTGATTTGCTTGATGACAGCGAAACGAAAATGTTCAATATTACCAATAATTATCTTAAGAAAAATTATGAAGATATTGGAAATGCATTGGCGAAGGCAATTAACCGCATAGATGAACTGCGCACCAGCAAAGAAGATATTTCCGGCGTGCCCAGTGGTTTTGCAAGCATTGACCGTGTTACTTATGGGTGGCAACGAACTGACCTTATTGTGCTGGCTGCAAGACCTTCAGTTGGTAAAACAGCTTTAGCATTAAACCTTGCACGTAATGCAGCACTACATCCATTAAAGCCTACCGGCGTAGGAATTTTTTCGCTTGAAATGAGCGCATCACAATTGGTGCAGCGTATCCTTTCCGCAGAAAGTGAAATTCCGCTTGAAAAAATTGCCCGTGGAAAATTAGAGGAATATGAGTATCAGCAATTGCACACAAAAGGAATAAAAAAATTAGAGCAGGCGCCAATTTTTATTGATGATACAGCAGCGTTAAACATATTTGAATTTCGCGCGAAGGCGCGCCGGCTTGTAAACAAACACAATGTTGGTTTAATAATTATAGATTATTTGCAATTGATGAGTGGTGTAGGAAATGGCGGCGCAAACCGTGAGCAGGAAATAAGTAATATTTCACGCAATCTTAAAGCGCTAGCGAAAGAGTTGAACATTCCGATAATTGCACTTAGCCAGTTAAGCCGCGCTGTAGAAACACGCAAAGAAAGCAAGATGCCGCAGTTAAGTGATTTGCGTGAGTCAGGTGCGATTGAACAGGATGCAGACATGGTAATGTTTATTTACCGCCCTGAATATTATGAAACTTTTGCCAACGAAAACGGTGAAAGTACACGCGGCGAAACCCATATAAAAATTGCGAAGCATCGTAACGGTTCTCTTGAAAATATAAAACTGCGTGCTTTATTACACATACAAAAGTTTGAAGAATGGGATGGAGATTCCGGCAATTTTTTGCCACCATCCGGAGGTGGTAATTGGAAACCATTAAATCCGCCACCAGCTCAGGGCGGAGATAATAATGCGCGTTTGTTTATTCAAAAAGGCAGTAAAATGAATAATGGCGAATTTGATGAAGGATATGGTGAAGAGGACAATCCGTTTTAAAAGTACATGCTATAAAACACAAGCATAAAGTTGTTTGATCGAAAATCTCTTGCCATTACCTTTGCACACTTTTTAAATAAAAGCAATATTCATTTTTGCTTTGCATTGAATTTACAGAATGAAGTACGCAAAGGAAATAAGTCGCCGCAGAACATTTGCAATCATATCTCACCCGGATGCCGGTAAAACAACTCTTACTGAAAAGTTTTTATTGTTTGGTGGCGCTATTCAAACTGCAGGCGCGGTTAAAAGCAACAAAATAAAAAAACATGCTACCAGCGATTTTATGGAGATTGAAAGGCAGCGTGGAATTTCTGTTGCAACAAGTGTAATGACTTTCGAATACAAAAATTTTCTCATCAATTTATTAGATACGCCTGGGCATAAAGATTTTGCAGAAGATACTTACAGAACGCTTACTGCAGTTGACAGCGTTGTGCTTGTTGTTGACAGCGTAAATGGTGTTGAAGAACAAACAAGAAGACTAATGGAAGTATGCCGTATGCGCAATACACCAGTAATTGTTTTTATTAATAAGATGGACCGCGATGGAAAAAACCGTTTTGATTTGTTGGAAGAGATTGAAAAGGAGTTAAAGATTCAATTACATCCAATGACGTGGCCAATAAATAATGGCAAAGATTTTAAAGGTGTATATAATCTTGACGCAAAAAGTTTATTGTTATTTACTGCAAACACAAAAGCAACAGAAGAAGATAGTTTTATCATTGAAAATTTAAACGAAAAAATTTTAGATGAAAAGATAGGAGAAAAAGATGCCGAAACATTAAGAGAAGATGTTGAATTAATTGATGGTGTTTACGGAAAACTAAAAACGGAAGATTACCTGGCAGGTAAAACAGCGCCCGTTTTTTTTGGAAGTGCCATAAATAATTTTGGTGTTAAAGAATTACTCGACACGTTTATAAAGATTGCTCCTGAGCCGCAAGACCGCGAAACAACAAAACGGGTTGTTGATGTGGATGAAGATAAATTAAGCGGCTTTGTTTTTAAAATTCATGCAAACCTTGATCCGCGGCACAGAGACCGTATTGCATTTATTCGAATTTGCAGTGGCAGGTTTGAGCGTAATACTTATTATCATCATGTGCGATTGAATAAGGATTTTCGGTTTAGTAATCCATATTCTTTTTTGGCGAGAAGTAAAGACATAATTGAAGATGCTTATCCGGGTGATGTGGTTGGTTTATTTGATACAGGCAATTTTAAAATTGGTGATACACTTACAGAAGGGGAGGATTTTTATTTTACCGGCATTCCATCTTTCTCTCCTGAGATTTTTAAAGAACTGGTGAATAAAGATCCGATGAAAACAAAACAACTTGAAAAAGGAATTGCACAGTTAACAGATGAAGGTGTTGCGCAATTGTTCACACAATTTGGTGGCAATAAAAAGATTATTGGTTGTGTTGGTGAACTTCAGTTTGAAGTAATACAATACCGTTTGCTGCATGAATATGGTGCTGCCTGCGAGTTTCGCGTTTTACCATTTTATAAAGCGTGCTGGTTAACAAGTAATGATGAAAAAAAGCTTGATGATTTCTTGCGCTTCAAACAACAAAATTCTGCAAGAGATAAAGATGAACACCCGGTTTACCTTGCACAAAGCGAATGGTTTTTAAATACTGAAATAACTAACAATCCTGATATACAATTTCAGTTTACGAGCGAAATACATAAATAATTGCAAGTTGCCGGTTTCGGGTTTCTGGTAATGCCACTTTTAACTTGCAACTGTTTACAAGCTTACAAGATTTCTTCTTATTGCTTCTAATGCCATGCCGGTGCGGCTTTGCACGTTTAGTTTACGAAAAAGATTTTCGCGGTAACCATCAACTGTTCTTTCAGAAACATTCATGGTTGATGCGATTTGTTTATAAGTTGCATCACTGCATGCAAGCTTTAAAAATTGTTTTTCTTTATCTGAAAGTTGTAGTTCATCCTGCTTTTGCTGGTGCTGCAATAAACGCCTAAAATTTATATTAGCAGCATCTGCATTATAGTATCCTTTATTATAAATTTCATGTAATGCCTTATCCAGTTCATCGGGATGAATATCTTTTAAAAGATAAGCGCAACAACCTGCTTTAATCATGCTGATGATTGTTGCATCATCATCCTTCATAGATAAAGCAACAAGTTTAATAGCCGGATATTTTTTTGTAAGATATTCCGCAGTTTCTCTTCCATCCATTATTGGCATGTTTACGTCAAGCAAAATAATATCGGGCTCCTGTTTTTTTATTTCGAGTTTATCAATCAAATCTTTTCCATTCATTGCTTCCACAATAATTGTAAAATCTTTCAGGCTGCTTATAAGTAAGCTAAGTGATTTTAAAAAAAGCTGGTGATCATCTGTTATGCCAAGCGTTATATTCATTGTTTGTTGTTATATTATTTTGTTGCATTGTCTCATTCACTATTCACGATTGACGATTCACGCCGTTCACCGGAATTTTAATAGTTATTTTTGTTCCCTTTGTTTCACCTTGTTGCCATTCAATAGTACCGCCTAATAATTGTGTACGATGCTCCATATTACGTAAACCAAGACTTTCTTTTTTAGCAGATTCAACATTAAAGCCGCGACCATCATCTTCAATGCTTAATTCAAAATGCGCATCCGTATTCCTTATTTGTATGATGATGTGTTTTGCGAAGGAATGCTTAATACTATTCTGCAAAGCTTCTTGCACAACACGAAAAAGCATCACCTGTGCATCAGGTTCTAATGGTAATTTTTCATACTGAGTGATCAATTGAACATTAATATTTCTTGCTGCATTAATACGGTCTTTTTCTGCTTCTAAATTTTCAATCAGATTAAACTGATGCAACCATTCTTTATTCAATGATTTTGAAAGCGAGCGAAGATCTACAATAGCTTTTGCAACTGTTTGTTCTGCCGTTTTAATTGTATCCGGTACATTTTCCATTTCCATAGTTGCAATGCCTAACAACAACTTTGTACTGCTTAAAAGTTGACCAATGTTATCATGTAATTCCTGGCTTATTTGATTGAAAGAATATTCCTGGGTTTCAATTTGAGATTGTAAGAGTTGTTCTCTGTATTGTTTTTCCATTTCTAATAAATTCTCTTTATGCTGAAATTTTTTCTTTTGGTAGAAAAGGAGAATAAAAATCATTAGTCCTGATATGACCAAAAAAACTATAATTCCAATTATTATAAATATGATGATCTCGTTGTATTTGTCATTCGTCGGCATAAAAACGCATAAATGAAAGTTGCATACATAATTATATTTAACACTTGGAGAATATTATTAAGAGATGTATTATGATAAGCTAAGTAATTAAGAATTCCTGTAATTGGTAATTCGCAACACGAGTAAAAAATAAGAGCTGCTGCTATCCAAAATTCAGGAAAACGCTTAAAATCAATTAAATTATCAGACGTGAACAGTTCATACAAATAACGCGCACTTATGCAAATAATAAAAAGATCTCCTGACATTATCACATAACTATTCCAGCCATTTAAGCCAAAAATATATGCAGTAGTTAAAAACCAAAATATGGGAAAAAGACAAAGAAATAAATTAATGATCTTTTTTGTTGTTTTTGATGAAATGATAAGTTTAAAATAATAAGCAAGCAGCGGATATTCAATCAGCATAAAAATATTATAAACAGGAAAATTGCTCTTCAAATGAAAAACATTAAGCAAAAAGTTAGCACATATTTCTGTAATAAGAGTAATGCCCAAAAAACTAGAGAAAATTTTTAAATGCAACGGATGCTTTTTGAAATGTAAAAGACTAAAAGCGAAAGCCATTTCAAGTGTTGATATGTACATATATAACCAGAATGACATTTTTTTAAGGACATTTATTAGGTGGACAAGGATTGCCGGTATCGGTATATGTTTGTTTAAGTGTTTTTATTAAGTCTTTTTTATTATCTATTAAGGAATCTCTCTGAATCCTATTGATTATATCACCTTGACCAAAAGTTAAGTATGTATCATTTTTATTATTTGTAAACTTAAACACTAAACTCATTTCAAATGAAAGTGGGCCTTCATCAATATCCGGCTCTAAAGCCCATGAAGCAAAATGAATTTGAGCTTGCGCAATTGAAACCTGATGATTTATCAAGTAAGTTAATAAGTCCGGACCTAAACCGTCAGCATCCATTTTAAAAAGTGTTCTAGCGGAATACCATATGCTATGAGCCTCCTGTAATCTATACCCATATTCCTTTTCAAACTTTGTTTCTATCCTTGGTACAGCCATATTTACATATCGGTGTATCCATTTCATAACATAATAATCAGTATTTAAATTTACAGGCTTAAAATTATTATCAGAGATAATGTAAGCATTAGCCTCGTCATCATTGCTTATCTTTTCTCCGTCAGGCTCTGGTGTTAGATTATATGTGGTGGGAACTAATACTATGTATAAAGTATTTATATCAAATCCGTGTGGTATTTCATCACTTAATGCAAAATATAATCTTATCCCATCATATTTTCCAGCGTCTTTTAATTGTTGTAATAATGTTCTTATTTTTCCAACATCAGTAAATGTAAAATCATTCGCATGCCATCCCTTATTTATTAAAACCTTTTTTTTGAATTTAAAAACATTCATTCTTGCTTTAGCTAAAAATTCGGAAATACATGAGTAAGGATCTCCTGGTTTACATTGAGCAAAAGTTTTTGAATGCAAAAACAAAATTAAAAAGACTGTAAAGACAAGTAAAAACTTCTTTCTCATAAAAACTTTTTTAAATTTAATAAATTGATTTTTACTTCCACAATTTTCAAAATTCCTTATTTACTTTCAAATAGTATTTTAAACATTTTAAAGGGGGAAATTTCACTTCTGATCAGTGTAATCTCCCATTGTTCTACTATTCATAAAATCTAATTTTGAAATAATGAATTTATAAAATTCAACCTCAATTCTTAAATTGTAAATATTTAAAACTTAAACATGAAACAGATTTTTATTGTAAGCTTATGTATAGGGTTGTTATATGCCCAGGTTTATTCTCAAGCAGATTCAACACCTTTAAATGGTGTAACATTTGGTTTTGGCGCCGGCTATAATATTTCCAATCATGCTTTGTATAGTTACTCACTCACTCCAGATGAAACGCATGCACTTAAAATTCAGGCGCTGCCAAAAAGCAAATTTGTTATATCATCTGTAATAGCAATAAAGCTTGGAAGATTAGCGGTTAGTAATCA
>JAICKT010000161.1 GCA_025927795.1 Parafilimonas sp.
AACACAGGAAATGCTTGACTACTGCGCTGAAAAAAATATTACTGCTGATGTTGAGGTGATTCCTATTCAATATATACAGGATGCTTATAAAAGAATGTTGAACAGCGATATTAAATACAGGTTTGTAATTGATATGAGTTCGTTGTAATATTATCACTAAAAAATTTTTTATGGTTATCTTAATCACAGGCAGTAGTACTGGTATTGGTTATGCCATTACTGAAAAACTTGCAAAAAATGGGCACACCGTTTATGCTACCATGCGTAATCCGCACAAATCATCTTCTATACAAAAACTAATAAGAGAAGAAAATCTTCACCTGCATGTTTTACAATTAGATGTTTTGGATGATGCTTCAGTTGATAAAGCTGTTGCAACGGTGTTGTCAAAGAAGGGCACATCGATGTGCTGGTAAATAATGCAGGTATTCATTCATGGGGTGCGGTAGAAGAATTATCTATTGAATTATTTCAAGCCAACATGGATACAAACTATTTCGGTGCATTAAGATGTATTAAAGCTGTGTTGCCATCTATGCGAAAAAACAAATCAGGAAAAATTATAAATATCAGTTCAATTGCAGGAAAATTCTATTCTAATTTTCACGGCGCTTATGCTCCTTCAAAAGCGGCTTTGGAAGCGTTAAGCGAAGCGCTTGCACAGGAAGTAGCACCATATAACATAAAAGTATTTTTAGTTGAACCAGGCATTACAGAAACACCCATTTTTAGTAAAACAAATAAAGTATCTACAGACACTAAATATCCAAACATTAAAAGATTCGTTTCTCTTTTTGCCGCCTCACTTCAAAACCCTATATCACCTGATCACGCTGCAGAAGTTGTAAATGAAATTGTTTCCGGTAAAAGAAATACACTGCGTAATGCTGCCGGTGCAGATGCAGAACGCTTTTTAGCATTTCACGCATCTATGAAAGATGAAGATTGGGTAAGCTCTGTTATGGTTGATGATGAAACATGGATATCAGGTATGGAACAAATGGGACTTCCAGTAAGAAAATTTATGGAAGCAGAAAAACTGCATGAGTTTTAATTCTTCAAAAAAATATCAAACTAACATGAAAAAGTTATTCTTGTTTTTTACTATCGTCTTTTTCTCTTGCAATTCTAATAAGAATGAAAACGCGAATCCAATTATTGCAGCTTCAGATAAAACACAAGACACAACTGGTTATGCTTATAAAGCAACCTATTCTTCTTCTTTCGAAATGGATGATCCAACAAATGCAAAGATTCTTTTGCAGATGTATAAAGACTGGGATAATAACACGCTGGATAATTCAACACAATATTTAGCGGATACTTTATCATTTCATTTCCCTGATGGCAGCAGGTGGAATGGAACTAAAGACAGTATATGGAAGATGATTAAAGATTACCGCAACATATACACAATTGTTGAAAACAAAGTTGATGCATGGTTGCCTTTCCGCACTACAGATAAACACGATCATTGGGTTGCAATTTGGGCAAGAGAGTACCATACAGATAAAGCAACCGGCAAATTAGATTCAACTGATATACATGAAGTATGGGCATTTAATAATGACCATAAGGTAACTTTTTTAAGCCAGTATGATGGTTTGCTTGCTGAGAAAAAATAATCGGTATAAATTTCTAATGACTGATGCTTTGTAAGCTCAATTTTCTAAATAACATCCAATGATATACTGCGACAAATGCCGGTAAAAAAATAATCGTTGCTATTAAACTGTTTCTGTAAAAAGGCAAACCAAAAGTATAAGATTGCAGTAAGCCATTTATATCGTTGCTGTAACCCATTGCTGCACCTTGTGTTTTCCAAACAATAAAGTTTGATAACAAAAAGAAAACTGTTGGTGCAATAATAGCAGAAGCAAAAATGCCTGCTGTTTTATAATTGCGAAATGCAATTCCAATAAGTGTGATTAAAATAAACAAAGCATAATTTATTATTTGCCCGCTGTAAAACCCTGAATAGGGAAAAAGATTTAATGCATGCAAACCCTGCAAAATCATATCACTTAAAAACAATGCAACTAACGGTAACAAAAAGGCATTGGTTTTATTTTTTGTAGTAATACCTGCAAACAATGCCACTGCAATTACACTGCTAAAACCACTAAGATTAATTTGCGGAGAACAAATAACCTTTACAATAACTGTTACTGCAATTAATATAAAATAGAAAAGAATTGTTTGCCTCGTTAGCTTCATATCAAGATAAATTTAAAAACAAAAATACGCTATATAAATTACGGAACAAAAGCCTTGTATGCCAGCACATAATCTTGTGTGGATATGTTATAGCTTTCTCCGGCCAAAATAGCAATCGCTTCTCCTTTTTTTACTGTGAGTGAATTGCTTCCCGTAACTTTTAGTTCACCATTAATTACAACAATAATTTCCAGTGATTGAGATTGAGATTGATATGTTTCGTTTTCCTCTAATTCGATTTTACTGATGCCAAAATCTTTCACCGGGCAATGATAATTTTTCTCACCAGTTTTTGTATGCGTTCCTTTTAAAACATTTGGTTCGATGCCTTCAAAATTTATGTGCTTTATTAATTCCTGCACGTCAATATGTTTTGGTGTTAAACCGCCGCGTAAAACATTATCGCTGTTCGCCATCAGTTCAACGTTCTGACCTTCCAGATAAGCATGCGGCAAACCCGCACCCTGAAAAACAGCCTCGTCCGGTTCAGCCCTCATGATATTAAAAAAATAAATCGAAAAAATGCCGCGGTCAAAATTTTCATGCGGCTTATTGTGTTCATATAATTTTGCCACCCACCAGCCCGGGTCTTGTTTTGTTAATTGATTATCTTGTTTATTCTGTAATTCTCTTTCAACTAAACTGCCTAATAAATTATCAACATCATGTTGCGGCATCGTCATCACATATTCATATAATCCTTTGTAATCTTTCTCAGAAAATATTTCATCAAAGCCATCAAACTCGGGCACAGTTTGTAAAACATCATGAAGTTTACCTTCCTTTAAAAAACCATGCAATAACCAAAATTCACTTAGTGCCACCATTACTTCAGGCTTATGATTTTTGTCTTTATAATTTCTTTTTGAATCTTTTATAGCAATGCCTTTTTTTTCTTCTTCTTCAAAACCTTTTTCAGCTTCCGCTTTTGTTGGATGCACCTGTATGCTCAGCATATCTTTTACATCCAATATTTTAAAAAGATAAGGCAGCTCGCCAAATTCATTTTGCGTTTTATCACCAATGAATTTTTCAGGTTGATTTTTTATTAATTCATTTAATGGCTCTTCAACATTATTAATAATTAAAGTTGATGGAGCAGAAAGATGTGCGCCCATCCAATATTCTGCAAAAGGTTTTTTTTCTTCGTTTTTAAGACCAAGCCAATGCGGGATAAACTCTGTGCCGCCCCACGCATAATGCTGCACTTTTCCTTTCAGCTTAAAAATTTTATCTTGTATCATAATTACTAATTGCTTAAAATTTTTTTTAATTGAGCTGGAACAAAATTACGGGCAACAAAGGAGAAGAACTTGCAGTAAATTATTTATTGCAGCACGGTTTTATAATCGTTGAACGCAACTGGCGCTTTCGTTATGCCGAAGTTGATATTATTGCTGCAAAGGAAAATCGTTTGCGTTTCTTCGAAATAAAGACCAGAACATCTGATAAATATGGCAAGCCCGAAGAAAGTATGAGTCATAAAAAAATGAGCATGTTAAAAACTGCTGCTGAAGAATATCAATACAAAAATCCACAGTGGAAATATGTGCAGTTTGATGTACTGGCGATAACAATTATTAATGATGAACCGGTAGAATATTTTTTGATTGAGGATGTTTATTTTTAAGTATTAGGTTAGGCATATTAACATGAATAAAAAAGGCTATAATGTTATTAGAAAAACAACAACACGCTATGAGTTTGTTAGTATTGGTCCTAAAGGGCAAATAAAAAAACGTATTGAATTTACACCTCTTAAAAAACGTAATTATTATAACATTGGCTTTGGAGATGTTTTACAAAATGGACAGGTGAGTGATACCGTTTATTCCAACAATCAAGATATAGTAAAAGTTCTTTCTACTGTAATTGAAGTAATAAAGGATTTTCTTAACAACATCCGTCAGCAAAAGTTTTCCTCACCGGCAGCACGGCTGACTGAACAAATTTTTATGTGAGAATTTTGAAACGCTATTACGAAGATTTTTCAAAATACTTTATTATTACGGCGTTAGTACAGGATGAAAATAAAAATTACATTGAAATAACATTTGAACCAGACAAGCAACATGAATGTTTAGCATTCTTTGTAAAAAATAAAACTTAAATTTGAGTATGAGCTTAGTCAAAAAAGATATTCTTCAAAGAAGAAAAGCGACAAAATCTGCTTTAAAAAAAATAATTGAATCAACCCCTGTGTATAAATCTAAAGTTGCTAATACTTCATTTCCGCAAAAAATTGAAAAAGCAAATGCGCTTTTATCAAAGGCAAAACTGATGAAATAACTTGTTGTTTAAGGTTTAAAAATTTGAATAGTTGCCACTCCACTTATTTTAATTTTCTCCATCATCTTTTCCACCATTTTATATGTAGCCGGACAATAAGAAATATTTTGCTGATGAATATGTATGTAATCAACCATTTTCTTTTTGGTGAGATGCGGAAAGCCGGCACAATCATCTGGGCGCACTTCATAAATTGAACACATGTTGGTTGATAAATCTAAAAATTGGCAAGGCTGTTTTTTATTTACCCAATCTTTATCTTTCTTTTCATATTTAAGCCACTTTTCTTTAAACTCAAAAGGCTTCATATTTAAGTGTGCAGATATCCGACGGATATCTTTATTAGTAAAAGTTGGCGTCATCGTTTTGCAACAATTCGCACAGGTTAAACAATCAACTTCCTGCCACACTTCAGCATTTAATTTTTCTGCAAGCGTATCTAAACCTGCAGGCTTTAATTTTTCAACTTTGCCTAAATACCTGCGAAAATATTTTTTATAAATACTAACTTTTTTTCTGAACGACCTGAGATTTATGGGCTGCATTTACGATTAATATTGTATCATTGAAAATTGTGTGCGGCGAATGTAAGCAGAATCTGCAATCGTAAATCTGCAATTGTAAATTTGAATGTGGGATTCGTATAAAAAAAGCTACAAAGCATTTCTGCAGCTCGAAAAATCTTTGAGCGATAATTCTGTTCAGGCGTATTTGCGCGACCTGAAAAAACTGACACAATATTTACATTCAGAAAATAATTTAAAATCACCTGCTGACATTACATTAAAAGATTTGCAGCAGTTTATTCAATGGATTGCAAAGCTTGGTATAAATGCGGCATCACAGGCGAGAATTATTTCAGGTATACGCAGTTTTTTTAAATTTTGTATGATTGAAAACATCATTACAAAAGACCCTTCTGTTTTATTGGATGCACCAAAACTTAAACGCAGCTTACCAGATGTTTTAAGCTTTGAAGAAATTGAAAGCATAATTTCAAAAATTGATTTAAGCAAACCCGATGGCACACGTAATAAAGCGATTCTTGAAACCATGTATAGCTGCGGTTTGCGTGTAAGTGAAACAGTGAATTTAAAAATCAGTTGTTTGTATTTTGATATTGGTTTTATTCGTGTGATTGGAAAAGGCGACAAAGAAAGATTAGTGCCGATTGGAAGAGATGCCATAAAATATATCAAAATTTACAAAGAGACGGTGCGCAATCATACCACACCGCAAAAAAATTTTGAAGACATTTTATTCTTAAACAGATTTGGAAAAAGTTTATCGCGCATTATGATTTTTTACATCATAAAAGACCTTGCAAAAAAAGCAGGCATTACAAAAAATATTTCACCACATACATTTCGTCATTCATTCGCCACGCATTTGGTAGAAGGTGGCGCTGATTTACGTGCAGTGCAGGAAATGCTGGGGCATGAAAGCATTACTACGACAGAAATTTATACCCATTTATCACGGGATTATTTAAGAGAGACCTTGCAGAATTTTCATCCGGCGTTTAAGAAATAACTACTGCACATCTTTCAACACTTTCCAAATTTCATTTGCTGCAAGTTTATTGCCCGCATCATTTAAATGAACACCATCAACGGTAAGAATACCTTTATCAGCGTTTGCGGTGTTGTTGTTTACTTCATACGTATGAAAGATGGAATGCAAATCGCAGAGCGGGAGATTTAAATCCTTCGCAATATTTCTTATGATTTGTGAATACTTATTCAGGTCGCCATCCTGTTGATTGCTATAATCATTTTTTTCGCCGATAGTAGTTGGCGTTACCAGTACAACTTTAATTCCATTACTTTTTAATTCTTTTATTATTGCGCGATAAAATTTCTCAAACTTGTCTGCATCCGTTCCTGTACCAAACATACTTTTATGCCATACATCATTCACACCAACCCAAATCACCACAATATCCGGCGATTGTTGAATTACATCTTCCTGCATTCTTAAATACAAATCATACACTTTATTACCGCCAACTCCTGCGCCAATTAAATCATAATTATTTATTCCCTGCTGCGAAAGCATATCTCTCATTACCGAAATATAGCCGCCAGGTTTGGCGCCTTGCTCTGTAATAGAATCACCAAAAAATATTACTCTTTTATTTTTTCTTGTATCTTTTATAAAAGACATAAACACAATGGCTCCTATAAAAATAAAAACCCAGATAAGCTTGGTGGTAATATTATTCATGAATAAAAATTTTAAACCTGGTTTATAATAATTCATGCGCATAAATTATTAACAGCAAAATTATATTGATATGTATGCAAATTTCACTAAGCTACATCGGTCATAAAAGGCGTGGTTTCTTTCCCCATCTTCTCAACAAACTTTCTTTCATCAATTATATAACCATTGCCCCTTGCACAAAAATGCACATGAAGATTTTCAATACTCATAGGATTACCTTCAGGAATGTCTGCAATGTTTGTATGAATTACTTCATGCCCATCAATAATTACAATTAAGCCGCTGCCGATTGCTTCCATTTTATTTCCTTCGGTGATAATCATTCCCGTGTCTTCACCTAAACCAATGCCAATACAGCCGGGGTTACTTGCAACAGCTTGTGCGAGCCGCACAAAGCGACCACGTTTTTCAAAATGTGAATCAATAATTACATTATCTATCAAACGTAAACCGGTTGTAATTTTAACTTCTCCTTTTAAATGCGCTCTAAAAGGATTGCCTTCATAAATCATGGTATTACTCATTGCCATTGCGCCGGCTGAAGTTCCTGCAATAACAATCCTTTCGTTTTGATAACGCTGCCGTAAAGTTTTTAAAAACTCAGTGCCACCAAGCGTGGCAGTTAAACGCATCTGATTGCCGCCTGTTATCATTAAACAGTCACATTCTTTCAGCCTTTTTATGTATTCCGTTTGCTGTAGGTTTTCACGTGTGCGGATATGCATAATACCCACATTAACGCAGCCGATTTTTCCGAATGCATTTAAATAATTTTCGCCAACCTGGTGCGGAATCATCGATGCCGTGGTTATAACTTCAATGCGCTTTTTAACTCCGCCTGCTTCTTCTACAATCCGGCGCAAAATACCTAACTCAAAAAAATTAAGATTGTTTTTATGAATCTCTCCCTTTTCAACTTCAGTTCCTTTGTCTTCTGCCCCGCCAATTGCAATCAGTTTTCCTTTTGCTTTTTGCATGTTAACGATGTGATTTTGCAAACTTACATCAATTGAGTTTTTTCTTCTATCTGTAAATTAACTGTAATTAAAACAGTGTATAACCTGAGGATAAGACAAACCTTACCCGCCGTAGGTTTCAATAAAAAATAAAAAAGTTTTATTAAACTATTTTGATAAAAATTTATCATAGCGTTTACAATATTTTTTAACGATTCTGCATTTATATTTTTTTAAGTACTTATGAACAACAAAATTTATCGGCTGTTGCGTAACAATAAAGAACAAGGTCCTTTTTCATCAGAAGACCTTATTGCAAAAGGTTTAAAGCCTTACGATTTAATATGGGCTGATGGAAGAAGTGCTGCATGGAGTTACCCCGGCGAGATGGCTGAATTTAAAAGTTATGTTCCCGCTCCCGAAGATTACCGGAATAACCTCATAGTTACAAAACAGGAAAATATTGCCCGTGTAAGTAATGCAGTACAAGCTGCTGTTGCTGTAAACAATAATCTTGTTCAATCCGGAATAAAACAAAAACCGCGTTATAAAGTTTCCGCAGCCTGGAGTAAAATTCAAACTATTACCACACCTTCATATTCTGATGTAATAGTTGCAGAACCAAAAAAAGTTTCATCAGCAAAAATTATTAATACGCAAAAATCACAGGCTGTAAACGCAAAATCTTTGAGCTGGGAGCAAGCATGGCTTGATTGGGAAAATGAAAAGAAAACTGTAACACCTGTAAAAACTAAACCAGCTTTAGTTCCACCTCCGGTAAAAAAAGCAATTAATGAAACTGCACGCACAGTGCCTGTTCTCGAAAAGAAATTTGAACAATCGCTGGATACAATTACAGATAAATATATTGATAACCTGTTACTGCAAAAGAAAAAATCAAGAGGATTTTCATTGGGAAAATCATCTGAATTTATTTTGCCTTCATTAGCATTGATTGTAATTTTTAGTATTGGTTATTGGTTACTGCATGATAGTAAAACTGCATCTGCAATAATTTCATCGCCGGCGAAACAAACTGTTTCAGTAAATAAAAATGAACAACCTGCTAATAACATACACTCAGTTGCTGTAAATGATAATGATAATAAAAAAACTGCAACACAAATTTCTCAGCAAACAGAAAACAATACATCTATTTTGAATGAGTCAGTTACCAAAGCTAATGTCAAAGAAAAAATGCCAGAACGTTATTCAAGGAATGATAAATTTATTTCTCCAGTTAAAACAAACAACTCTTCAAACCACATTGCAAATAATAAAAATGTTCAGGAAAATTCATCTGACATAAATCTTAAAAAAACAATTGCTTCAAATAATAAACAATTCGATCCTTCTGTTATAAATAATATTCCTGCAAATAATTCTTATAATGATCCAACTGCAAACAATAACGGAGATTTAAACGCAGCAGAAAACAGACCTGTGCGTCGCAGAACAAACAATACTGATATAACAAATAATCAATCAACAAATAATTCTGATAATGCAGGCACAACAAAAACGGCAAAACCTAAATCAGGATTAAATTATGTAAGTGTTCCCGAATATGTTACCATGAACAATGGCAATGGCAGTATAAAAATTCAAAACACCAGCGATGTGGATCTTGATCTTGTTGTGGTTGACGTGCAGTATTATGATGCATCAAGCCGTTATCGCAAAGGTGAAACTTTATACCTGCACAATTTAAGAGCCGGCAAAACAGTTACCGTTAAAACACCACGTGATATTAATTCTGCTTATGCTACTTCAAAAGTTTCTTTGGTAAGTTCAGATGCAAATGGTGTTTATGCTGTTGGAGATAACTAATAGTGCTTACCATTAAC
>JAICKT010000029.1 GCA_025927795.1 Parafilimonas sp.
CAATTGCCTGCTTCTGATATTGCATCTTTATAAGCGCCGCCAATTGTTTCATTCGTGTCATCTGCGTTGCCTCTTCCTGCACCATAGAATGTCATATAACCACGCTGGAAATCCATTTCCTGTTTATAAACATTTCTAAAGTTCGGCATCATGGGTTGCGTTGGTCTTCTGCCATAATAATATTTATCCATCGGACCATCATAGCTTGCTGAAACAGTGCCGCGATAATTATGGAATGCAATATATTTTCCAAGCAAGCCATTATCATTTCCAAAGCCATTTGGAAAACGATTGGATGTTGAATTTAATAAGATAAGATTTGTATTAAAGCAAGCCGCGTTTACAAAAATTATTTTCGCAAAATATTCAGTTGTTTGCTTTGTATTTGTATTGATGACGCGAACGCCAACCGCTTTATTTTTTTTATCGTCGTAAATAATTGAATGCACTGTTGATTCAGGTTGAATAGTAAGATTACCTGTTTTGAGTGCCCACGGAATTGTTGATGCATTTGAACTGAAGTAACCACCAAACGGGCAACCGCGTTCGCATAAACTTCTTGCCTGGCATTGTGTTCTGCCTTGCTGTATGTGAATAGGATTAGGTTTGGTAAGATGTGCGCAGCGACCTTGAATTACATTCCTGTTTGAATAAGCGGCATTAATTTTTTGCTGAATATCTTTTTCAACGCAATTCATTTCCCATGCGGGAAGAAACTCACCATCAGGTAATGTTTCAAGACCATCATAATTTCCACTGATGCCTGCAAATTTTTCAACGTGCGAATACCATGGCGCTAAATCTTCATAACGTATCGGCCAATCAACTGCATAACCATCACGTGCCGGTCCTTCAAAATCATATTTACTCCAGCGTTGTGTTTGTCTTGCCCATAGCAATGATTTACCGCCAACCTGGTAACCACGAATCCAGTCGAAAGGCTTTTCCTGAACGTATGGATGCTCTTTATCTTTTACAAAAAAATGTTGTGAGCCTTCATAAAAAGCATAGCATCTTGAAACAATGGGATTTTCTTCCGTAATCTTTAAGGGCATTTCACCACGATGCGTAAAATCCCACGGCGCCATTGTTGCTGTTGGGTAATCTTTTATATGCACCACATTTTTCCCACGTTCAAGCAATAAAGTTTTAATGCCGTGATCGCATAATTCTTTTGCAGCCCAGCCACCACTAATGCCACTACCAATTACAATAGCATCATAAGTGTTTTGCTGAACGCCTTTTTTGGAATTTATCTGTAAAGTATCACCCATTTTTTATTTCTGATTTTTTGATTTTTGAGATTTCTGATGTATGTTGTCAATTCCGAAATCCTTAAATCAACAATCTCAAAATTTAATATCATATATCTTCAAATCCGACATCAGACATTCTATACATTTCCTTTCTTCAATTCTTCCACTACATGATTACATGCTCTTGCTGTTAGTGTCATGTACAAAATGCTCGGGCTTTGATTGCCTGTGCTCGTCATGCAGGCGCCATCCGTTACAAAAACATTTTTGCAATGATGCAATGCATTCCATTTATCAAGCATCGATGTTTTCGGGTCTGCACCCATTCTGCATCCGCCCATTTCATGTATGTCTAACCCCGGCGCCTGTTTACTATCATTATGATAAATATTTTTTACGCCTGCTTTTGTAAACATTTCTTCCGTCTGCACAAAAAAATCGTTCAATAATTTATCATCGTTGCCGTCATATTCAACTGAAGTTATTAACTGCGGAATTCCCCATTCATCTTTTTTATCTGTACTTAAACGCACATGATTTTTTTCTTTGGGAATTGTTTCGCCTTGCAGGTAAGCATACACTGTCCAACCGCCCGGCTCTGTCATTGATTCTTTATATGTGGCACCAATTTGCTGCGGGCTATCATCACCATTATCTCTTTCACGATGTGCACCACAGTAGGTTGTATACCCACCTAAAAAATCTGTATCTATTTTATGAAGGTTTCGATAGTTTGCAATGATGGCATCTGTTGGGTTTCTGCCGTAGTAATAAGTATCGGTAAAGCCATCAATCTCGCCACCTAACCAACCGCGATAATTATGATGGCAAATATATTTCCCAAGAATGCCGCTATCATTTCCCAAACCATTTGGAAAACGGTTTGATGTTGAGTTTAATAAAATAAGATTGCTATTTAGTGCAGAGCCATTCACAAAAATTATTCTTGCAAAATATTCAGTTGCTTGTTTTGTGTTTGTATCAATGATGCGAACGCCGGTTGCTTTTTGTTTTTGTTCATCATAAATAATCGAATGAACAACAGAGAACGGACGAATCGTTAAATTACCTGTCTTTGCTGCCCAAGGAAGTGTTGATGAATTAGAGCTGAAATAACCGCCAAACGGACAACCGCGTGTACATAAATTTCTTGCCTGGCATTTTCCTCTGCCCTGGTCAATATGTATTTGATTCGGTTGCGTTAAATGTGCCCAGCGCGCATGCACCAAATGACGATCAGGATAATTTTTTACGATGCTTTCTTTTAAATGTTGCTCAACGCAATTCAATTCAAATGGCGGAAGAAACTCGCCATCGGGCATTGATTCCAAACCATCTTTATTACCGCAAATGCCAATAAACTTTTCAACGTGCGAATACCATGGCGCAACATCTGCATAGCGAATTGGCCAATCCCAACCATAACCAAAACGTTGCGGACCTGTAAATTCAAAATCGCTCCAGCGCTGCGTACATCTTCCCCATGTTAAACTTTTGCCACCAACCTGGTAACCACGAATCCAATCAAAGGGTTTCTCCTGTATATAAGGATGTTCTTTATCCTTCACAAAAAAATGCATAGCTGTTTCTTCAAAAGCATAACAGCGTGATGCAACAGGATTTTCTATTTTATCTTTTTCTGTTATACCGCCGCGATGCCGAAACTCCCATGGCGCTAATGTTGCTGTTGGATAATCTTTAATGTGTTTAACATCGCGGCCTCTTTCAAGCACCAATGTTTTTAAGCCGTGTTCACATAATTCTTTTGCAGCCCATCCACCACTAATACCACTGCCAATTACAATAGCATCGTACGTGTTTTTTTGAACACCACCAGAATTAATATTGACTTTGCTGCTGTCTTGCGGCACCTTAATGTTATTTCTGATTTCTGATTTTGAGATTTCTGATTTGTTTTAATTTAATCAGCTTTATCAATCTCAAAATCGCTAAATCTGCAATTGCTAAATATTTAATTTTAAATTGATGTTTTTACAATCAGACATCAGTAATCCTACATCAGACATTCTATATGTTTTGTTTCTTCAACTCACTCACCGCATGATCTGCTGCACGTGCAGTAAATGCCATATAAGTAAGTGATGGATTGCAACAATTAGAGCTAGTCATAAATGCACCATCAGTTACAAAAACATTGGGTGCATCCCAAACCTGGTTCCATTTATTTAATACAGATGTTTTAGGATCTGCGCCCATGCGTGCTGTACCCATTTCATGAATGCCGCGACCAGGTGTACCATCCCCGTCAAAACCATGAACATTTTTTACACCTGCTATAGTAAGCATTTCGACGGCATCATCTTTCATGTCTTTGCGCATTTTTAATTCGTTTTCTTTTAACTCGCAATCAATGGCAAGCACATTCAAACCCCATTTATCTTTTTTATTTTTATCAAGCGTTACTTTATTGTTGTGATCTGGAAGCATTTCGCCAAATCCACCCATACCCATTTCCCAATTTCCAGGTTCGGTTAGCGCATCTTTAAAAGCGCCACCGATTTGCATTTCAGCAATTTCACGATCCCAACCCTGACGGCTGCCACCACCCTGGTAACCAAAGCCACGTAAGTAATTGCGCTTATCACCAAAATAATTTCTATAACGGGGAATATAAATTCCATTTGGTCTTCTGCCGTAATAATATTTGTCTTCATAACCATCTACTGTGCCACCTGCACCCACACCTAAATGATGGTCCATTAAATTATGCCCGAGTTCTCCGCTGCTGCTGCCTAAGCCATCCGGCCAAACATCAGTAGCAGAGTTTAATAAAATCCATGCACTATTTAATGTAGAAGCATTCAAAAAAACAATCTTCGCTTTGTATTCATAAGTTTGATTATTCTGTGCATCAAGTACTTCAACACCCGTTGCTTTCTTTGTGTCTTTATCATACAAAACTTTTGTTACAATGCTCCATGGTCTCACCGTAAGATTTCCCGTTTTCATAGCTGCGGGCAATGTGGAAGATTGTGTGCTAAAATAACCACCAAACGGACAGCCCAGCCAGCATTTATTTCTGTACTGGCAATTGGTTCTTGCCTGTATAGGTTGTGTAATGTTTGCAGTGCGACCGATAATCATAAACCGGGTGCCTTTGTAATGATCGTTAATGCGCGCCGCCACATCTTTTTCAACACAAGTCATCTCCATTGGCGGCATAAACTGGCCATCGGGTAAATTAGGTACACCATCGCGGTTACCGCTAATGCCGGCAAATTTTTCAACATAATCATACCATGGTTCAATCTCTTTATACCTTACAGGCCAATCAACAGCAATTCCATCTTTTGCATTGGCCTCAAAATCCCAATCGCTCCACCGATAGCTTTGGCGACCCCATAATAATGAGCGGCCACCCACATGATAACCACGAAACCAATCGAAGCGTTTTATTTCTGTGTAAGGAGAATCGATATCGCTTGCCCACCAATCAAGATTTGTTTCGTTAAGAGGATAATCTCTGCGCAGCACAGGATAATCTTTAATCATTTTTTGTGTTCTGCTACCGCGGTGCGGAAATTCCCAGGGATCTTTATTGGTGTTTGTATAACCTGAAATATGCTTAATGTCCATACCCCGTTCAAGCATGATAACTTTTAAGCCTTTCTCTGAAAGTTCTTTTGCAGCCCAGCCACCGCTGATACCTGAGCCAACTACGATTGCATCAAATACATTGTCAGCCATTATTTAAGTTTTAATTGTTTCGAGTTTTAATTTTTTAGGTGAGAAGTGAGACGGCAGATGTGAGAATTTTCATTTTTCACTTTCATGTCTTTCTCAAATCACATATCACATATTTGAATCGCTTCTTTAAGTGAAGCGACTTTATCTTTCCATGTTGGCATAAATTCCTGTGCAACATATCCTTTAAATCCGCTGGCAACTATCGCACGCATTATTGCAGGATAATGTAATTCCTGCGTATCATCAATTTCATGCCTGCCAGGAACGCCACCTGTATGATAGTGACCAAAATATTCGTGGTTATCATTTATTGTTCTTACGATATCACCTTCGTCAATTTGCATATGATAAATATCATACAACAATTTAAAATTAGGTGAATCAATTCTTTTGCATAATTCAACGCCCCAGGCAGAATGATCGCACATATAATCTTTATGATCAATCTTACTGTTTAGTAATTCCATGTGCATGGTAACACCGCTTTTTTCTGCAAGCGGAAGTATTTGCTTTAAACCGGCGATACAATTTTTAAAACCAGTTTCATCATCCATACCGTTGCGTGTACCAGTAAAACAGATTACATCTTTATAACCCGCCTTTGCTATTAAAGGAATTACTTCAGTATAATCTTTTATTAGCTGCGCATGTTGATCGGAATGGGCAAACCCTTTATATAAATTATTTGAAAAATCACTGGCAGTGTAACACATCGAACAATAAACACCATGTTTTTGAACAGTGGCCCATTCATCAGGCTTCAGCAAATCAATTGCGTTAAAGCCGATGCTTTTTACAGCAGTGCAAAGTTCATCAAGCGAAAGATCACCCAATATCCATCTGCAAACAGAATGGTTAATGTTACCTTTTAATTTAAGTGATTTGTTTTTTTCTGATAAGTGCATATCGCCTGCGAAAATTTTTGATGCAGGAATTGCAACAGAGCCTGCAACTAAATTTTTTATTACGGTTCTTCTTGTACTCATTATTGATCTTCGTATGGATTTGCAATTGCAGCATTTGTAATGGGAATCGGTTTTGCATTTCTTGATTTCATGTATATCAATAAGATTACAAAAGCTGCAATTAAAATTAAAGGAATAATTAAAGTAGTATTAATGATATGCGGACCTGCAAGTGCTTTCGCACTATTTAATGTATTTGCCATATCAGAACCGGCAGGTGCAGCATTATAAGCGGCTAAATTAGCGCCGGATGGCAATTGCTGTGCAACCAGTTTATCATAATATCCGCCCATAAAAATCATATAAACAGAAACCGCAAACATGCCGGCACCACCCATAAAGTTTAAACCAACAGCGCCTGTTTCCGGTAAATTTTCAGAAACAAAACCGAGCATCGTTGGCCAGAAATAACATACGCCCATTCCAAAAACAATAGCGCCAACAAACAACATATTACCTGTTGAATGACCTAATAAATATAAACCGAGTGCTGCTAAAATTGCTGACATTAATAATACACCTGCAGGCGAAAGTTTATGCACAACAGGTTCAGCCAATCCGCGACCGATAACCATTACTCCTGTTTCAAGCGTTAATAATAATATGGCATTATCTGTTACATTTTTCAGCAATACATCAATCCATTGCCCGGTAAATAATTCGGTAATAGCAGTACCAAACATCAGGATAATCATCACAATAAATAATGGCTTTAATAGTGCCTTGTACATTTGCGATGTGCTGATGCCGCTTGCAACTCTTTCTGTAACCGGAAATTTGAGCCTGAGAAATAAAATGCCGTACACAATTGTTGGAATAAACATAATACCAACCAGCAATCTCCAGTTAGACAAATAAATAGAATCAGGAATATTCACACCAAAAAATCTTACAATCAAAGTACCGATAACAATACCGCCGGGAAACCACAAATGAAAATAATTAAGACGTGTTGTTTTATTGGTAGGATATAAACTGGCAACAAGCGGATTACATGCAGCTTCAACAGTGCCATTGCCTAAACCAATGAGCAAAGTGGAAATGAATAATGTCCAAAATCCGTTTGATGGGTTTGCAATAATGGTTAGAAAAATTCCTGCGGCATGAAATATAAAAGCAGCAACAAGTAATTTTTTCATTCCAATAATATCAACTACCATTCCGCCGATCACAATGGCTACGGGAAATCCCCAAAATGCAGTACTAGTAATAACGCCAATTTCTTCTGATGTTAATCCAAATTCATGCGCCCATGTATTTAAAAGTCCCGCACGAATTCCAAATGAAAGCGACGTAACTAAAAGTGCTAAGCAGCTTGCAACGAATAATTGATTACGTTTAATTGTTGACATGATTCGTTAGAATTTTTAAAGTAGTTAGTATTTGCTCAAACAATCTGCGCTAAATGTAGTAATAATTGTATTTAAAAATAAAAAACGAAATTTTTTTTATCGAATTCAGTAATATTTTTACAACACTTTATAATTGCAGAGTTTACTTACAATTGTAAGTTTTACACTTAATTTTTTTCTTCACTAAAAATTATTTTAATGGAACACAGAAAACTAAGAATGGGTATGATTGGCGGCGGCAGTGATGCATTTATTGGCGCTATACACCGCATTGCTTTAAATATGGATGGTTTGATTGAATTGGTTTGTGGTGCTTTAAGCCATGATGCGAAGATTGCAAAAGAATCTGGCGAAATGTTGTTTTTGCCTGAAAACAGAATTTATATGAGTTACGATGAGTTGTTTGAAAAAGAAAGCAAAATGCCTGAAGATAAACGTATAGATTTTGTAACCATTGTTACGCCAAACTTTGTGCATTTTGACCCGGCAATAAAAGCATTGGAACATGGTTTTAATGTAGTGGTTGAAAAGCCGATGACATTTACTTTAGATGAAGCAAAACAATTACAGAAGAAAGTGGAAGAAACGGGTTTGAGTTTATGTCTTACGCATACATATTCGGGTTATCCGATGGTGAAACAAGCGAAAGAAATGTTTTCTAAAAACATGTTTGGAAAAATAAGAAAGATATGGGTTGAATATCCGCAGGGTTGGCTGAGTAAATTAAGTGAACATGAAGGCAATAAACAAGCTGCATGGAGAACCGACCCAAAACGCAGCGGTAAAAGTGGTAGTATGGGTGATATTGGTACACATGCCGCCCATCTTGCAGAATATATTTCAGGATTAAAAATTACAAAGCTGTGCGCCGATTTAAATATTATGGTTGAAGGCAGAGCTTTGGATGATGATGGAAATGTTTTATTAAGATTTGATAATGGTGCTACTGGTGTTCTGATGGCTTCGCAGGTTGCAGCCGGTGAGGAGAATGCATTAAAGATTCGCATTTATGGCGAGAAAGGTGGCATTGAGTGGGCACAGCATGAACCCAATACATTGCTCGTAAAATGGCTGGATAAACCTGCAGAGATATATCGTGCCGGGCAACCCTATCTTTCAGATATTGCAAAGCACAATTGCAGAACACCGGGCGGGCACCCGGAAGGTTATTTGGAAGCATTTGGAAATATCTATCGAAATTTTGCTTTAAGCTTAATGGCAAAAATGAATGGCAAAAAACCTACGGAAGCAATGCTTGATTACCCAACAGTGGATGAAGGCGTAAGAGGAATGGCGTTTATTGATAATGTGGTTGCATCAAGCCAAAGCGATAAAAAGTGGACGGAATTTGTGGTATAAATGAATATTTATTCAGCTTTAAATAAATACTCACTTATGCACTTTACTTATTGCAGAATGTAAAACAAATAGTTTTTAAAACAAAGCCTTAATTGCTTTCAGCCGGTAAAATATTTTGATTTACCCTGAAGAAATTATGCGGGTCGTATTTCTTTTTAATTTCTGTTAAACGCTGGTAATTGTGTTTGTAGCTTGCTTTAATTCTGTCCTGTCCTTCATTCATCATAAAATTTAAATATGCACCGCCCGCAGAATATGGATGCGTTGCTTCCCAATAATCTTTACACCATTTTGTAATGGCTTCTGCATTCGCAGCATCAGGGTCAACACCAACAATTACGCCTGCATATTTTGTATCGCGGTAAGCCCATGCAGTTGCATCTTTTGCCACTCTTGACACCGCACCATTAATAGGATATAAATGCATTTGCGATAGTGGTGTTGGAATCTTCACACCAAATTCAAAATGTTTGGCTCTTGCTTCTGGTTGAAGTGCATCAAAAAAATCTGCCCGCCAATACCATTGTAAGCCCGGCGGCAACAAACCATCAAATAATTTTTGTATAGCAGGATACGGCATTTCACCCACATGCTGAAACACAGGATTTTTTGCGAGTATGGGCTTGAATACTTCTTCTGCTTTATTCAAATCACCCGTATAACACCAAACAATGCCGCAAAACTTTTTGTGATGCAGGGCTTCAGGAAAGGGCGGACCAGGTATTGTAAGTGTAGCAATAAAACCATTTAAATCATCAGGCGCATTACTAATAAACTCATCATACCATTCCATTATTTCTTCTGTTTTTTCAATCGGCCATAATGTTGGTCCGCCAAAAACATTTGTAACATCATGTGCCTGGAATTTGAATGAAGTAATGATTCCAAAGTTGCCGCCACCACCGCGAATTGCCCAAAACAAATCTGCATTTTGATTTGCATTTGCAGTAACGAATGAACCGTCTGCCAACACTATATCAGCCTCAAGTAAGTTATCAATAGTAAGTCCGTATTTTCTTGCTAAATATCCAACGCCGCCGCCCAGTGTTAATCCTCCAACACCAGTTGTAGAAATAATGCCTGCAGGAACAGCCAGTCCAAATGCATGTGTAGCATGGTCAACCTCTCCCCAAACATTTCCGCCGCCAACACGAACCGTTTTTTTATCAGCATTTACCCGAATAAATTTTATGCCTGATAAATCAATTACCAAACCATCATCGCACAAACCCAAACCACCGCCGTTATGCCCCCCGCCTCTTACAGCTACCAGTAAATTATTTTCTCTCGCAAAATTTACCGCATAAATAACATCGGCAACATCCATGCATTTTACAAACATGGCGGGATGTTTATCAATCATTGCATTATATACTTTGCGTGTATCATTATACGCCGCATCATTTGGAAGAATGATTTTACCTCTTAATTGAGAAGCTAAGTTTTCAATGGCAGCAGTGCTGATATTTTTTGATGAATTGCTCATGGCATAATTTTTAAAAAATGAATAGTCAAAACTATTAAGCCATGTTCTGCATCACTGTAACTTTTGATTCAAACACAGGTAATTTTAATTCACGCAAGAAATTGAGAAGGCATGTACCCATATTTTTTTTGAAAGCATTTTGAAAAATAAGACGGGCTGCTGAAGCCGGTTTCAAAAGCTATTTCAGAAATATTACCAGCATTGTTATTTAATAATTTCAGCGCTTCTTTTAGCCGGTATTCTTTTATAAAACTATTGGGCGAATAACCGGTAAGTGCAATCAGTTTCCGGTATAATTGCGATTTACTGCAATGCACCGGTTTACTAAAATTATCTACTTGTAAATTGATATTATTCCAGTGCGCATCAACATAATCCATCAACTGCGTAACAAAATTTTCATCCGCTTTTGTAAGAAAAAAGATATTCGCTTTACTTAAAGCGCCTGTGTTTTCATTTTCATACAACTCCCTCACTTGCGATGAAATAATTATTTCCCCCTTTACAACTCCGCACATGCGTTTGGCTAATGTTATTGCATCTTCAAAAAGAGAAGGTTGCTTTGTTACCGGCACGCCGGCGCTTAATCCTATTTTAAATTCGATATTATGCTCAACATCTTTATGAAAATCTTTAAACAAAGACTGAATGTTTAATGCCGCATGTACAGCAGTAGAAGCAGATGTAAATGAAATGAGATAATGATATGATGATTGTGTTACAATTTTACCATCATTTGCATTAAGCGTATCAATAATTTTATTGCTGAAATTTTTGAGTGAAGAAGTAAGGTTTTCATCAGCGCTTTGCAAAGGTGATGATTGTTTAAACGCAATAACCATAATAATTCTGAATGCACCTTCCCTGATAACATTCAGCGTTTCGTTCTCTTCTTTTTCAGGGTCTTCAATTCTGCCTAAAAACGATTCAACAATACCTGCATCTACTTCTATTATCCTGTTGGGAATTTCTCCATGTGCCTGCTTATGTAATGCATGAATGGCGCTTGCATCAGGCGCTTCCATTAAACAAAAAGCATTTTTGCGCTTTTCATCAAACCAATACGTTAAAGCCTTACAATCAAACTTGTCTTGAATTTTTAAATCTTCCTGGTGCAGTTGTGCTATATCTTCTGCAGTAACTGTTTCAGAAACATCATGGCGATCCATATAAATTGGCATACGAATATTTTTTATGTTACCCTCTAAATCTCCATAAAGGGAGGCTTTTAACTTTGTAATTATTAAAAGTATTTCTTTTATTTTGTCAGCGGGCGTTAAATATGCACAACAAATCTCCTTTTAAAAAAGATGGAATGTTTAATGAAGCAAATCCGCTTGTATTTGAATTAGCAAAAAATCTTCGCAAGAATATGACTCACGCGGAGATGATTTTATGGAATAGTTTAAAAGCGGGAGTAAATGGATTAAAATTTAGAAGACAACATCCGCTTGGAATTTATGTTGCCGATTTTTATTGTCATAAAGTAAAATTAATAATTGAGGTAGACGGAAGCATTCACGATAAAAAAGAAATAAAAGAATATGACATTAAAAGAGAAAATGATTTAATAAACGATGGTTATACTGTTATACGATTTTCAAATAAACAAGTACTAACCGAAATTGAATTTGTTCTTTCAACCATAACCACCCACACTCAAAATTTATTAAACAACTATAAAAATTCAACAACTTAAAAAGCCTCCCTTTAGGGAGGTTTGGAGGGTATTATATGACAACACTTAAAGGTCCGGGAATTTTTCTTGCACAATTTATGGGCGATGAAGCGCCATTCAATAATTTAAAAACAATTTGCGAGTGGGCGAAAAGCATCGGCTTCGTTGGCGTGCAAATTCCAACGTGGGATGCACGTTGTATCGATTTACAAAAAGCGGCAGAAAGTAAAACCTATGCCGATGAATTAAAGGGAACAATTAATGAATGCGGATTACAAATAACTGAACTGTCAACACATTTACAAGGTCAGTTGGTGGCAGTGCATCCTGCTTATGATGTTTTATTTGATGGATTTGCGCCGGAACAGTTTCGCAACAATCCAAAGGCAAGAACAGAATGGGCAGTTCAGCAATTAAAATATGCAGCAAAGGCTTCACAAAATTTAGGATTGAATGCACACGCAACTTTCAGCGGGGCTTTATTATGGCAAACTGTTTATCCGTGGCCGCAGCGTCCTGCAGGTTTGGTTGAAACAGGTTTTACAGAACTTGCCAATCGCTGGTTGCCTATATTAAATGAGTTTGATAAATGTGGCATTGATCTGTGCTATGAAATTCATCCGGGAGAAGATTTGCATGATGGTGTTTCGTATGAAATGTTTTTAGAAAAAGTAAATAATCATTCACGTGCGTGTTTGTTGTATGATCCATCACATTTTGTTTTGCAGTGTTTAAATTATTTAGAGTATATAGATAATTATCATGAACGCATAAAAATGTTTCATGTAAAAGATGCAGAGTTTAATCCAACAGGAAAGCAGGGTGTGTATGGCGGTTATCAAAGCTGGATAAATCGCGCAGGTCGTTTTCGTTCATTAGGCGATGGTCAGGTTGATTTCAAATCTATATTTAGTAAACTGGCACAATATAATTTTAAAGGTTGGGCTGTTATGGAATGGGAATGTGCATTAAAACACCCGATTGATGGCGCAACAGAAGGTGCAAAGTTTATTAAAGACCACATCATTCGTGTAACAGAAAAAGCGTTCGACGATTTTGCTTCAGCAGGTGCAGATGAAAACTTAAACAAGTTGGTATTAGGATTGCAGTAAGTTTTAAAACTTACGCATGAAAGTATTTATTTTTCTTATTGCAATTTCTTTATTGGCCGCATGCGGTGCCGGAACCGGTGAAACAAGTAAAAGTGATAGCGCTAATCCAACGCAGGATATTCAAAATATAGGCGGAACCGGTGCTGATACTGCACAAAATATTTCGGGCAGCCAGTTAATTGCAGCCAATGATTGTTTAACCTGTCATAAAATAGATCAAAAAAGTGTTGGACCTTCTTACACGCAAATCGCAAACCGTTATGAAGACAACCAAGGGAATGTTGAAAATCTTGCTGATAAAATTATTAAAGGCGGCAAAGGTTTATGGGGTAATGCGGCAATGACGCCACATCCAAACCTTAGCGAACCGAATGCACAGGAAATGGCGAAATACATTTTATCTTTAAGAAATACATCAGACACAACAAAATAATTTGTTATTGATTTAATGTGGTTAATACATTTGTAAGATATATTTCACCACTTTTAAAAAAAATAAAAATTGAAAAAATATTTTATCACTACTCTGCTGCTTGGTTTAATTGCAGCCTGCAGCAACAATTCGAATAATAATAATAACAGCGACTCATCATCGACTACTGTTGCACCGGCAGCAAATGATATTACTGCCAATCCCGATTATAAAAAAGGACTGGCACTTATTGCAGCAAATGATTGTCTTACTTGCCATAAGATAGATGAAAAAGTTACAGGTCCTGCTTACCGCGATGTAGCTAATAAATATGAGAATACTGATGCCAATGTAAAAATGCTTGCGGATAAAGTTATTAAGGGGGGTTCGGGCAATTGGGGGACTGTACCGATGACACCGCATCCTGCGCTTACAGAAGCTGACGCAGAACAAATGGTTAAATACATATTGCTACTAAGAAACAAATAATAAAATGAGAAAAATTTTTGCACTTGTTATTGTGATAACATCCGTTATTGCATGTAATTCTTCTTCTACATCTAGCGACTCAACAGACACGACAACAACATCAGCAGACACCGCAACTTCAACCGGTAATTCAAACACAAATGATACAGGCTGGATTGCTTTGTTTGATGGAACAACATTAAATGGATGGCATACTTTCGGCGCAACTTCAGTAAGCCCGAAATGGAGTATTGACAGTGGCATGATTCATTTTAATCCAAAAACAAAAGGCGATGATGGAGATTTAGTAAGCAATGACAGCTTTGAAAATTTTGATTTGAAAATTGATTGGAAAATTGCAAAGGGCGGCAACAGTGGAATTTTATTTTATGTGCAGGATGATAAACCAAAATATGAAGACACATATAAAACCGGTCCTGAAATGCAGGTGTTGGATGATGAAAGAAATGAAGACAATAAAACTCCATCACATCATGCAGGAAGTTTATATGATATGATACAGGCAACACCAGGTGCTGTTAAACCTGCAGAAGAATGGAACACTGCTGAGATTGTAAGTAATAACGGCAAACTTGATTTTTATTTGAATGGAACACATGTAGTAGATACACACATTTTTGATGATAACTGGAAAAAAATGATTGCAAACAGTAAGTTTAAAGAATGGCCTGCATTCGGAACATTTAAAACTGGTCATATTGCATTACAAGACCATGGGTTTAATGTTTGGTATAAAAATGTGATGATAAAAAAACTGTAATTTGTTCTTATGAATACTCCTGCAGCCAGTGAATTGATAATTGTTTTTATAACTATCCTGATCTTATTTGCTTTTGCAAGATATTTTTGGAACTTAATGAGCGAAGCAAAAAAAAACAAATCGCTATTTAGAGGCACAAATAAAATTACTGGCAGAGATTGCTGCTAAAGATGGAGTTGATATTGATACTGTTTCGAACGTTCTTGCGCAGGCAGGAATTAATAAAATTAAATTATAACAGCACTTATATAATTTTAAGAAGCCGGTTAACAGCCGGCTTTTTTATTTAAACTAACCCTTATGGAATAATAGAGTTACCTTTTAAGGAAATCAAAATTTAATCAAATCAATAAAACACATATATTATGAAATCTAAAATTTTTACAGTACTTATTTTTTGCATTTTTGCAGGTGATTTATTTTCACAACCAACTATTGTAAACCAGAAAACAATAGGTGGTAACAGTGGTGATTATTTACGAGATTCCTATCTTACCAATGATGGAGGAATGATTGTTGGCGGATATTCTAATTCACGCAAAAGTGACGAAAAAATTCAGCCAACAAGAGGAAAATATGATTATTGGGTTGCTAAATTGAACAGGCATCAACAAATTCAATGGAGTAAAACAATTGGCGGAAATCTTGAGGATTACTTACAATCCATTCAGCAAACCAGTGATGGCGGTTATATTTTAGGTGGCACATCTTCTTCGGGAATTTCAGGTGAAAAAACCGACACAAGTAGAGGAGGTGATGATTACTGGATAGTAAAATTAGATAGTTCCGGAACTGTAGAGTGGAATAAAACTATTGGAGGAAGATATGCTGATTACTTACAATCCATTCAGCAAACCATTGATGGTGGTTATATTCTTGGTGGATATTCTGGGTCAGGAATTTCTGGCGAAAAAACTCAGGCATCAAGAGGAGGTGTCGATTATTGGATAATAAAATTAGATAGTTCCGGAAGTATAATGTGGGATAAAACTATTGGAGGAAATGGTTATGATGCGCTAAATTCTCTTCAGCAAACCAGTGATGGCGGTTATATTCTTGGTGGAATTTCTAGTTCACCCATTTCTTACGAAAAAACTCAGGCATCAAGAGGACTTGCTGATTACTGGATAGTAAAAGTTGACAATACTGGAAATATTCAGTGGGACAAAACAATTGGAGGAAGGTATGACGATTTCTTAAGATCCATTCAGCAAACAAAAGATGGCGGTTATGTTTTAGGCGGATCTTCTCAATCAGGTAATTCTGGTGAAAAATCGCAAAGAAGTCGGGGTGTAATTGATTACTGGATAGTAAAAGTTGACAATGTTGGAAATATTCAATGGGATAAAACGATTGGAGGAAATAGCACTGATGAGCCACGTTCTCTTCAGCAAACCAGTGATGGTGGTTATATTCTTGGTGGCACATCTTTTTCGGGAATTTCAGGTGAAAAAACCGACACAAGTAGAGGAAGTGGTGATTATTGGGTAGTGAAACTAAGTAAGAAAGGAGATGTTCAATGGGATAAAACAATTGGAGGAAATAGTTCTGATGCCTTGTTTAGTATTAAGGAGATTAGTAAAAACCATTATGTTATGGGTGGATATTCTTATTCTGGAATTTCTTATGATAAAACAGAGAGTTGTAGAGGAGGTGTCGATTATTGGATTGTTTATTTAGATTATCATAACCCTGCTTTAAAAACCGCGAATGTTACAAACATAACAGCAAATAACATTCACAATAATTTTTCTGTTTATCCGGTTCCTGCAAAAGATGTTTTGCATGTAATAGCAAACGGTAAAGCCGTTATAACACTAACAGATTTGTCTGGCAAGATTTTGCTTACAAAAACTATAAATGGCAGTGAAACTATAAATGTTACCGGCTTTGCACCGGGTGTTTATTATTTAAAAAATAATGCAACAGGAAGCTCCCAAAAAGTAATCGTAATAAAATAGGTGGTTCAAACAAATAAATTTAAAAGAAGCCGGTTAGCAGCCGGCTTTTTTAATTGAATTGAATACCACATTGTTGATTTGGCCACTTTCCATATTTTTTTTCAATCATTTTAAAACGGTATTCAAAAATTTCTTTTAATTGTTTTTGAACGATGAGCGCATTTGCAACATCACCAATAAACCAGTATGGAATTTTGTAATGAACAATGTCCGTCATTTCAATTCCGTTTTCTATTTCTTTAAAATGATGCTGATGATTCCACAATTTATACGGACCGAATCTTTGCTCATCAATAAAATATTCTTTGTCTTTGATGTGCGTGATCTCAGTCATCCAATACAAAGAAATTCCTAACAACGGTTTTACATTGTATTCAATAATTTGCCCTGCATACATTTCTTCTTTATATGCTTTGCTGATATTAAGAATTTTAAAACCAAGTTTTTTTGGTGTGATGGCATTCAGATTTTCAGGCTTGCTAAAAAAATTCCATGCAGTTTCCAAATCAACCGGAATTTTCTGAATTGCTTTAAGTGAATAAGCCTTGCTCATTAAATATTAAACATAGAAACGAGGTGAATGTTCAACATTAATGCAGCACAACCTGTTTGTCCATTTCTTCTAAAGCAATACCCTTTGTTTCAGGCATTATTTTCCATGCAAAGAGAAGTTGCAAGACCATCATGCAACAAAAGAAACCGAAGATAAAACTGCCGCCTATGTTTGCTGCAAAATATGGAAATACCTGCGCAACAATTGCAGCCCATGTCCAATGTGTAAGACAACCGAACGACATGCCGGCAGCACGAACAGAGTTTGGAAATATTTCTGAAATAAAAACCCAGATAACGGCGCCTTGCCCAACAGCATGTGCAGCAATAAAAAGAAAAGTATAATAAACAATATAATCATGCGCACCGCTGCTAAACGACCATGACATTAGTGCAAGCGAAATAATATAACCAAACGAACCAATAATGATTAAAGTGCGCCTTCCGAATTTATCAATCAGCGACCAGCCAATTACTGTAAAAATTAAATTTACAACACCAATACCAACCGTGCTGAACAATGCTCCATTACGTGCAATGCCTGCCATTTCAAAAACCTTCGGCGCAAAATAAATAATAGCATTAATTCCGGAAAGCTGATTAAAACTCGCAATTAAAAACGCAAGCATTAATGGCTTAAAAAACTTTTTGCTGAATACAGATTCTTTTACATGCATGGATGCAGCGTGGATCTCTGCAATAGTTTTGTCAACGTTATCTTCTGTAATTGATAAAATCCTGCGTGCATGCGCTTCATCATTTTTATACAACAATAACCAGCGCGGAGTTTCAGGCACAGCTAACATAAACAGCGAAAAAATCAAAGAAGGAATAGCAACAACACCCAGCATATAACGCCAGTCGTTTGCACCACCAACACCTGCTAACATATAGTTTGAAAAATAGGCAACAAGAATTCCGCATACAATACTTAACTGAAAAGATATAACCAATCTTCCGCGAAATTTTGGCGGCGCGATTTCTGAAATATAAACAGGCGCAACAACAGATGATGCACCAATGCTAAGTCCGCTTAAAAAACGAAACACCATAAATGTATAAACATCTTGTGCAACCGCCGCGCCGATAGAAGACACAAAAAACAAAACACCAATCCACACCAATGTTTTTTTACGACCAATTTTATTAGCAGGAATATTTCCAAATGCAGCGCCAAATGCAGTTCCATACAATGCCATTGCAATGGCAGTTCCATGTTCCCAATCGGTTAGGCTCCATAATTTTTGTATGGCTTGTTCTGCACCTGAAATAACGGCCACATCAAGCCCGAATAATAAACCACCCAAACCCACAGCGATCGACCAGAATATTATTTTAGCATTCATGATTTTGTTTGTTGATTTAATTGATGGAATTAGCGAAGCAAGTTGTTTACCAAATGTAATTTAATATCTAACATCTATTTGTATAGATGAAATTAAAAAATGCAAAAGAGCTGACAAACAAATTCCTTTCGCAAAAAGATAATAATATTCTTGAGCAGGCGCGGGTTTTCTTGTTTTTGTGTGCAATGCTTCAAACAGCTTCCATATTTTTTAATACAGACAAAACAAATATTATAAATGAAATCAGTTTAATTTTTTCGATAACTGCGGCAGTAACTTTTATTGTACTTGCATTTATCATTAGAAAAAATCCCCGGAAAATAATTTTAACCGGAATCATTTTATACTCTGCACTTTTACTTGTAAATGGCTATGCAGATCATATAACAATTTTTCAGGGTATTCTTGCAAAAATCATAATTTATGTTGGGTTGATACAAGCCCATAAGGATAAATTCAGAAAAACAGTAATAGCTTATTCAAGATTACTACTCACCCAATTTTCAGCTTAATCGATATGCATAATTTTTCTGAATTTCTGCATAATTTGTAGCAACTGAAAAACTACAAAGCTTTTAGATAATCACTGATTAGTTTTATCTCGAAGCCTTTTTGTTGAAGGTAATCTCTGATCTTTTTCTTTTTGATGAAGATGTTTTTCTCGCCCTTTAATGTTTTTAGTTTTTTATCAGCAGCATTAAAAAATGTTTTGTTGTAATCTGTATTTGATATTGCAATTAATGCTTTGCGAATACAGTATTCACTTACTTTCTTTTGTTTTAAAGCATATTTTATTTTTTCTTTTCCCCATTGTTTTGTTCTGAAATGTCCGCCGGCATAAGCAATCGCAAAACGTTCTTCATTCAAAAAATCTTCTTCAATTAATTGCGTAAGCAATTGTTCAACTTCATTTTTATTCAGTTTGAATGAATACAATTTATGGCGTACTTCACTATGACATCTTTCCTGGTAAGCGCAATAATGTTTTACTTTTTGTAAAGCAGCAAGCAAAGAATCTTGCATTAGTATTCAAGATTAGTGCTTAACCATCTTTCAGCGTCTTCAATACGCATATTTTTTCGCTTTGCATAATCTTCTAATTGGTCGCGTGTAATTTTTCCCAGGCCAAAATAATGACTTTGCGGATGCGCAAAATACCAGCCGCAAACAGAAGCCGGAGGATCCATTGCTAAGCTTTCTGTTAGTTCAATTCCGATATTTTCTGTTACGTTCAAAAGATTGAACAGTTTTATTTTTTCTGTATGGTCAGGGCAGGCAGGATA
>JAICKT010000092.1 GCA_025927795.1 Parafilimonas sp.
CCATTGATTGATAAATATGCGCAGCAGGGAAATCCTAAAGCTTTCAAGTTTGCAGAACCGCAAATTCCTGAGCTAAATTTTTCTTTTAGCGGATTAAAAACTTCTGTGCTTTATTTTTTACAGGATGAAGTAAAGAAAGATGAAAATTTCATTGACAAAAATCTTGTTGATTTATGTGCTTCTGTTCAATTTACTATCATAAGTATTTTAATGAAGAAATTGAAAAAAGCAACCGAACAAACAAAAATTAAACAGGTTTGTATTGCCGGTGGTGTTAGTGCTAACAGTGGTTTAAGAACTGCTTTAAAAGAATATGGTGCAAAATATAATTGGCAAACTTTTATTCCTGCATTTGAATATTGTACAGATAATGCAGCCATGATTGCCATCACTGCTTATTATAAATTTCTCGCAAAAGGTTTTGCTGATTTAAGTGTTAGTCCAAGTGCAAGAGCAGAGTGGTAGTTATATTAAATGATATAACTTTAAATAAACATTGCAAATGGAAACTTCAGATTTAAAAAAACAATTATACGCATACATTGATATGATCGAAGATGAGACGAAACTTGAAATGCTTTGCGAAGCGGCTGAAGCCTATGCTAAAAAACAACCAGATATTCTTGATTTACTTACACCCGAACAACTGGAAAGATTGAAAGAATCTATTCAACAAGCTGATGAAGGCAAAACAATTCCGCATGAAGAAGTTATGAAAATGGCAAAAGAATGGATAAACAAAGCTGCGAAATAAGATGGACTGAAAACGCGCTCTCAGATTATAACAGAATTATCGTTTATCTTATTGAAAATTGGTCAGAAAAAGTTGTTACAAATTTTAATGTAATAGTGCACAATAAATTAAACATTTTAGCTGATAATTCCTTGATGGGAATTGCATCCGAAAAAATTGATGGCGTAAGAAGCATTCTTCTTACAGAGCATAATCGTTTGTATTATCGAACAAGAAATAATGTAATTGAACTTCTGAATATCCTGGATACTCGTCAAAATCCCACAAAAAATCCTTATTAATTTCAATAGCATCATCATTCCCCTTCAGGGGCTGTACGTTTCGCGCTAAACAGCGTCCAGGGATAAGCAAGCATATTGTTTAAATATTTTGCCTGCCATGCAAATTGCGGATGTGCTTTATAAAATGTTGCACCAATAAAATTTTCTCCGCATGGATGACCCATGTGCGCCCAAAATTGCATGTGGCTTGCTAAGTCCGCAGTTGTTACCTTGCTTTGTACAGCACCCATTGGCCAATAAGCAGGTTCGTCCCATTCTTTACAACCTTTCGGATCTTCATCAATATGTCCGCAAATAACACAGCGATTACTTTCTTTTTTTCCGGCAGTTGCATCCACATGGTCTGCTTCAATAATTTTTCCTGTTGCATCATCTAATTTTCCTTTCATATCAACAGCAACCAATTGTTCCATTCTTAATTTTCTTGCATTGGGTGAAGTGGTTTTATCGTTCACATTAAATGTAGTTTCATCTTTAATTAATTTCGGGTCGCTGGCAAAATTAGAACCGATGATTGCCGTGTCTTTGCTTCGCCAAACACGATAATCTTTCAACCCCAATTCAAATTTTGCAACTTCATTTGTTTTGGTGTCACCAATCAACCAGTCGTTTGCATAACCACCATTATTATCTTTCAAAAAAATATTTATCACATCGTCAATACTATTTGCATATTGAGCTGCCTTTCTTGCACGCATAAATTCAGGTGTTTTGGTTGAATCAAAACCAATAAACTGTGTGATGGTTGTTTCGGTAATTAAAATACCATTGTCATTAATTACAAAATCATCGCCACTGTGAATAAAGCCGGGCATGCAATCCATCATGATGTGATGACCATGCATTGGAACAATATCTGCAATTACATTCCAATGCTGACCAACAATATATTCCGTCCAGTTATTATGACCCATTACAATCTTTCCATCTTTTGTATAACTGCCCGTTGCAATAAATGCGCTGCAATTTCCCGGCGCCTTGTTCTTTGCATTATCAAGCAAAGGCACATAATAAAAAGCAAGTTCTTCTAAAGCATTGTAAGCCGTTAAATCAAGACTGTCGTAATTTTTATTTTGTGCATGAAGACCTGCAACAATTCCGTTTATTTCATCTTTGTATTCACGGTCGAGTTTATCCCATAAAAAATTTCTTGCTGCCTGCCGATAAAAACTCCAGTCGCGATGTGTATCGTGTGCTAAATAATATGAAACAGCTTGTATTGCGGTATCAATATCATTTGCCAGTAAATAACCATGCTGATAACCAATATCAGATGGCGAACCTTCAAGATGCACATAAATCCATCCATTTTTATTTTCACGAGATGCTTTGGCAAGCACATCTTTTTTATCATCGCCTGATGCAGAAGCAATCTTTGTTTTTGATGTTTGATTGCAGGAAGCAACAGTTAAAATCAGCGCAGCAAAAAATAAATATTTCATAAAAGCAGTTTAATAGAAGTGAAAAGTTAGTTGTTATCGGCTAATTGAATAAAAAAATTATAAATGAACGCTGGTAATTATATCTATTCACATATTCACACATGTTAGCATCTTAATAACAAACGCTATGCATGGTTATAAATAAATTTGTGACATGGTAAATGTTGCCGACTTAAGTTTTGAAAGAAATAAAAACATTAAAGCACTTAGTTACACTATAATTATTTTGGGTGCATTGTTTTTACTTTTTGTATTGATGAGTTGGACGTTGCCGTTAACACCGCCACCGCCGGTTGATGAAGGAGTTGAAGTTAATCTCGGCAACAGCGACCAGGGTTTTGGAACAATTGCTCCGCAAATTCCGGGTGAGCCAGCAGAAGAACAACAAACAAATTATAATCCGCCGCCATCACACCAGGCACAGGCAGAAACAAACCCTGAAGTTGCAGAAAATAATGATGCAGATGTTCCGGCAATTCACACATCACCTAAACCAGAAAAGAAAAAAGATATTAAACCGGTTAATAATGAAACTAAAAAGGTAAGTGCAAAAGAAGTAACCAATCCAACGCCAACACCACCAAAACCAAAAGCAGTTTATGCCGGCGGAAAGAGCACATCAAACAGTGGCAATAATGCGGATAGTTATAACAACAGCCGCAACCAGGGAATAGCCGGCGGCAATGGCGACCAGGGCAAACCGAATGGTAATCCAAACAGCGATAGTTATACAGGCAACGGCGGCAGCGGAAGTGCGGGCATCAGTATAACGAATGGTTTGCAAGGCAGGCATATTGCAAGTGCCGCACGCTTTCAGGACCAGTATAAATATGGTGGTAAAGTTTCTGTTGATATAACCGTTGATGAAAACGGAACTGTAACTTCTGCGCATGTAAAACCGGGAAGCCCTTTTGCCGATTTAAATTCTATAGCTGAAAGAAGAGCAAGGCAATTAAAATTCAATAAAGGCAACGTGCCGCAAACAGGAACAATTACCATTGTTTTCCAAAATCCAAAAGGTTAGCATTTATCTTATTGCCGATATTAGTTTAATGCGATTTCATAATTTGCATGAATGAAAATTGCTGAAATTATTCATTCATTGGAACAACTTGCTCCTCCTTCTTTGCAGGAAGATTATGATAATGCAGGATTGATAACAGGAAATTCATCCTGGGATTGCACAGGTATTTTATGCTCACTCGATGCAACAGAAGAAATAATTGAAGAAGCAAAATCAAAAAATTGCAATCTTGTTGTTGCGCATCATCCCATTATTTTTCGCGGATTAAAAGAAATTACAGGAAAAAATTATGTTGAGAAAACTATTATCAATGCTATAAAAAATGATATCGCCATTTATGCGATTCACACAAATCTTGATAACGTTATTGAAGGAGTAAATAATAAAATTGCTGATAAATTAAATCTCATCAATCGCAATATTCTTTTTCCAAGGCAAAACCTGTTAATGAAGCTGTACACATTTGTTCCTGTTGAACAGACAGAAAAAGTTCGTTCGGCTTTATTTAATGCCGGTGCAGGCAATATTGGCAATTACAGCGAAGCAAGTTTTAATGCAGAAGGAACTGGAACTTTCAAAGCAAATGAAAATGCAAATCCTTTTGTTGGTGAGCAGGGAAAAAGACATGAAGAAAATGAAATAAAGATTGAAGTAATATTCCCATCATATCTAAAACAAAAAATTGTTAATGCTTTAATTGCATCGCATCCATATGAAGAAGTGGCTTATGATATTATAGCACTTTCTAATGAGTTTAATAAAACAGGCAGCGGCTTAATTGGAGAAATGGAACTTGAAATATCAGAAGAAAAATTTCTTTTGTTTTTAAAAGATGTCTTCAATTTAAAAGTTATAAAACACACAAAACTTTTAGATAAACCGATTAAAAAAATTGCAGTTTGCGGTGGTGCCGGAAGTTTTTTAATTAATACCGCTTTAGCGGAAAATGCTGAGGTTTACATTACATCAGACATAAAATATCATGAGTTTTTTGATGCAAATGAACGCATATTAATAGCTGATATCGGGCATTGGGAAAGCGAGCAATTTACGATAGACTTATTGCATGATTTTTTACAGGCTAAATTTCCTAACTTTGCCGTCCTCAAAACAGGAAAAAACACAAATCCTGTTTATTATTTTATATAACTTTTTAATATGGCAGCAGTTAAAGATTATTCGGTTGAAGAAAAGCTTGCATCATTGGTGCGTTTACAAAAAATTGACAGCAAGCTGGATGAAATAAAAATTTTAAAGGGCGAACTTCCAATGGAAGTAAGCGACCTTGAAGATGAAATCCAGGGTTTGCATAGCAGGCAAACAAGAATTGAAGAAGAAATAAACGGCATCACAGAATTCATCGAACAAAAGAAAAATACAATTAAAGAATCTGAGGCGCTCGTAAAAAAATATGAAAAACAAAGCAGCACTGTAAAGAATAACCGCGAATACGAAGCGCTTACCAAGGAAATTGAAATGCAGGAGTTGGAAGGTAAGTTGGCTGATAAACACATTCGGGATGCGAATGAAGAAATTGCTGAAAAAGCCAAATTGCTTGAGCAAACCAAAAAACATATTGCTACAAGAGAAACTGCTCTGAACCAGAAAAAAGGCGAACTGGAAAAAATTATTGCTGATACAGAAAAAGAAGAAAAACAATATTCAAAACTTTCTGGTGCAGCGCGTGAAGGCATTGATGACCGTTTGCTTTATTCTTATGACCGCATCCGCAAGAGTTACCGTAACGGTCTTGCTGTTGTGCCTGTTTTAAGAGATGCATGCGGTGGCTGCTTTAATTCAATTCCGCCACAACGCCAGAGTGAAATTCGTCAGCATAAAAAAATTATTGTTTGCGAAAACTGTGGTCGTATTTTGGTTGATGAAGATTTAAATACTGCTACAGGTGTAAAATAACATTAACATCTTATCTTTTTAAAAAGGACGTTTATTTAGCGTCCTTTTTTATTTTCGGGCGTATGAAAATTGTGATGAAAAAAATAGTTTGCTTTTTGTTCTGCTTTTTTATTACGGTTTTTGCATTTGCAGATAAAGTGTTTGATTTTAATGCAACCTGTCAGCAAGCTTATAAAGAAATTACCAGTCTTCGTTTAAATGACGGCGAAAAACTTATTGCACAGGCAAGACAACAAAATCCTGATAATCTTATTCCTGATTTACTCGATAGCTATATTGATTTTTTTATTTTATTTTTTAATGAGGATCCTGCAGAATTAAACATTCGTAAACCGCATTTTGATAAATATCTTGATCGTATTGATGATGGTCCGGAGAATTCTCCTTTTTATAATTATTCGCGTGCTGTTGTGCTTATTCAAAAAGCCTGTGTTGAAATCAAGTTCAGCCAGCGATGGAGTGCAGGCTGGGATTTTCGCAAAGCGTTTTCTGTAATCAAAGAAAATAAAAAAAAGTTTCCATCATTCTTACCAAACAATATGATTTATGGACCTATGCAAGTTGTAGCAGGTACCATTCCTGACGGATATAAATGGCTTGCAGGTTTGTTTGGAATAAAAGGCTCAATCAGCAATGGCATGGCATTAATGCAAACAGTATTAAACAGCAATGATAGTTATGCAAGATTGTTTTTAAACGAAGCATCATTTTATTATTGCTATATTTTATTTTATATAGAAAATCAGCCGGAGCAAACGTTTCAATACATCAACCAAAAAAAACTTGATCTTGTAAATAATAACTTGCTTGCTTATATGGCGACTAATCTTGCCATAAATAATAAGATGAATGAGTTTGCGCGAAATACAATTATAAACAGGAATGATTCACCGGCTTACATGCAAACGCCAGTCTGGAATTTTGAATTGGCTTACGTGCAATTACGTAATCTTGAGCTTGCTGATGCAACAAAAAATTTTGAATTTTTTTTATCGCATTTCAAAGGAAAATTTTATGTAAAAGATGCATGGGAAAAGCTTGCCTGGTGCTATTATTTGCAGGGTAATATGACTGCAGCAAATAATGCAAAGCAAATGATTTTGAAAAAAGGAAGCACAGATACAGATGCAGATAAACAAGCAAACAAAGATGCAAAATCTGCAAGATGGCCAAATGTAATTTTACTTAAAGCGCGTTTACTTAGTGATGGTGGTTACAATACGCAGGCGCTGGCAATGCTTAACGGAAAGACAATACAGGATTTTCCGCTTATTGAAGATCAGCTTGAGTTTACATACCGCATTGCGAGAATTTATGACGATCTGCATAATGATGACATTGCGATAAAAAATTATTTAAATGCAATTGCTATTGGTGAAAACAGAACAGAATATTACGCGTCGCGTGCAGCTTTACAAATGGGTTTGATTTATGAAAAACAAGGCAATAAAACATTGGCAGTGCAATATTATAAGAAATGCCTTAGCATGGATGATCATGAATATAAAGATTCAATTGATCAAAAAGCAAAAGCAGGTGTTGCAAGATGTACAGGCGGCTGAAATTTACTAACTCTTCTCTCCTATAAACTGATCTGATGTGTGCTTGAACAGAACATTAAATGTTGTAAGGCTTCCATAAATGCGCGTTATGTATTGCTGCAAATCAATTTTATCTTCATCTGTTAATAATTTATGTGCGTTGATGCGTTGTTCCATTACACGCAGCCTGTCGCGCAGCATAACAATCTTATGAAAGAATGCTTCGATTGGTACTTCTTTTTCTTTTAATGTTGAATCGAAAGGTTTTAATATCATTACACCTTGCTTCCATTTTTCACCCAGCGGAACAATTTCTGTAATATCACTCCATGTTCTTAATATTTTTATCAGCGCATCTTCTGCTTCGCTAAAACTTACGTTGTATTCGGGTTCTATTCTTTCTATTATTTCAACATCAAAATCTTTTGCTACTTGTTTTATTCCACTTTCAATAAAACAAACATCATAATTTTTTTTGTTCAAACGAATAACCACACCACTTCCATAAGAAGGGTGTTTAATGCGCGAACCAATACCTAAAATTTCCATTTAATTTTTAAGATAAAAGTAAATGCTGATAAGAAATTCATCAGAAAAAATTTCTTTACACCAATTCTTTAAATGCAATAATAAAAAAGCAGACAAAATATTTTGTCCGCTTAATGCGCAAAATTTTTATCGTGAAAGCGTTAGTTTAAAACAACCTTGCGAATAACTTTGTTAGCAACTTCTGAAACATAAATTATTTTTCCATCGGCTGTAGTTGCAATGCCGCCTATTTCTCCAAACTCTGCAACGTCTCCTGAGCCATCACCCCAATTCCCGGGATTTTTACCAACGAGTGTTGTTACATCAATGCCGGGTCTTACAACACGTAAAGCTGGCGAGTGATAACCATACCTGCCATAAGTTGTAAAATAAACTAACTTACCATCTTTAGTTGCAGATACTTCATCAACTTTATTTGCCTGTGCTTCTGATACAGGACCATCAACATCAACTCCCAAACCATTCTTATATTGAAATAAAGATTTTACAACGCCTGTAGAACTAACCTTGCGCACCAGGTCATCTCTGTAATCTGCAACATAAAAATTTCCTTTGCCATCAGCACACATATCACTTACAGCAGAATTAAACGTTGCTGCTTCTCCTTTTCCATCTTTAAAAGGCCATGTATCTCCTCCCCTTGTAGCTGCAGGTTTACCGACAAATGTTTTTACTGTGCCCGCATAAGGAGCAGTAGATGTAAACTGAATGTGATGCATTGTGTACCACGATTGGTTAAAGAAATAAACATCGCCGTTTGTAGCAGTAGCCATGCCGTATGCAAGATCAAAATGATCTTTTTTATTCAGCTTGCCGGTATCATTGCCGCCATAAATTCTGTTAACAATTGTAGTTAGCTTGTACGATTTACCGCTCGGTACAATTTTATATAAATCGTTTTCTTCTGTTATAAAAAATAATGAGCCGCCGGTTGAATCAGTTGTTACATCCATATCAAGTATTTCATCATAATTATTAATTACACCAAAAGGCAAATAAGTTTTTACATTGTTCTGTTGGTCAACGCTGCGAATTACCGTACCATCTGCAACATACAACATGTTGTTGCGGTTGTCATAAACCATTTTGGTAGGATTCCAGAAACGTGCATTGCTGCCTTTACCGTCCGCATCTCCCTGCATTCCATACTTACCTGCAATAGTAGTAACGGTAACATTGTATGTAGTGGCGTTACTCACAGCATTAGTTTTAAGATTGTTTGTGTTTGAATTGGTGTCAATGTTTTTAGTGCATGCAGTTGTAAGCAACAACACGCTTAATGTAATGCATGATGAAAAAGCTAAAAGGTGTTTCATAAATGTAGTTTGTATTTTTTTAATGATTACACAAAACTCATATCAATAAAACAGCAGGGAAACAGCAAACACATTGAAGTGCATTTAGTGTTGTATGAATTGTAATTTTTTCAGGTGAGATGTAATTAACGTGAGTTCGATTTAAGAACTTTAATTTTATTTTAAGTTGAAAGCTTTTAATCTATCCTAAAACTAGAAAGAATAAGAAAACACAACTACTTAAAACGTCATTTCGACGATAGGAGAAATCTCTTATGTTATTAACAGGTTTAAATTCATGAGATGTCTCGTTCCTCGACATGACGTGCAGAAAGGATTATTATTTCTTACTGGTTTAAAGAATGAAAACTTATCCCGAACTCACGTTAATTGGCTTTTAATTTATTTTACTCGTATTGAAAATGTTTTATAACTGGCTTTATACAAAATATAAAACCTGCAAGAGCAGGTTTAATTAATTATATATGATATGTTTAAAATGCCTTGTTACTCCTCCACCCAAAACTCAATATTGTATTCTGTTTCTCCTAAAAATCCATACTTACCAAACACAACGGTCTGATTTACTTTAGCACCTTTACTATCATGCCTGTTTTCCAACAATAATTTTTTCCCAGGATATTTTGCTTTAATAGAATATCTGCCGATGGGCACATCTTTCACCATAAAAGTTCCGGCTACATCTTCAACACTTCTTTCAAACGAAACAGCAGGGCTGCCGTCAATTAATACGCTGTCGAGTGGTGTAAAATCAATTTTTATTTTAGTCATGTCTGCATCTGTGCCCCACATGTATAAATCAACATGCGCACCATAATAAAAACCATCTGGTTTTTTGCCGCTTAATTTCCATTTAAAATTTCTTACAGCCGCGTCGCTGATAGTGAATGGTGTTGCATCTCCGGCGAGGTCAAACTTATAATCTTGTCCGTATGCATGCTTTGTAAATTGTGCTTTCGCCGTCCAACTTCCAGCCGGTGTTGAAGGAATTTTTATGTTATACTTTCCCTTGCTGTTTGTTTTACCTAAAAGATAAGTTCCACTCCAAACAGTATGTTCAATTGTTATGGGTGCACCAACTAATGGCATGCCTTGCCAATCGGTTGCTTTGCCTGATACTGTTCCTATAGCTTGTGCTGATGATTCATTAAACGCTTGCTGCTGTGCAGATGCAATTTCTTTTTTACATGATGTAAGTGCATTGATACTAAATAACACAAATGCTGCAATAAATATTTTTTTCATGATGATTGTTTTGATTGTTTTAAAATTTGAATATTAGTTAATGTATGATATGCCGAACGCTGCAGCAGTTCTAACTATCATTTCTATTTTTTCTTTTGAAATTGTTGTTGCAATTGGTCGTACACTTTCTTCGCTGTATGGTTTTGTAATTTTTGCAAAGAAATTTTCGAAGCCGCCTGGTGTTACAATTAAACGAACCGAAGCTCTTGAAGAAGTAACCTTGAAATGATGCGGCACACCTCTTGGCATAAAAACAATATCACCAGCTTTCGCATTAATGATATCATCACCAATGAAATATGTTATCTCGCCGCTGCGAATAATATTTGTTTCATCTTCTCTTGTATGACAATGACGAGGCGGCTCATTGCCCGGCAATATTTCAACATCAATAATGGCGAGTGCGCCATTTGTTTCTTCCGATGTAAGACGAAAGAAAAATTTTCCACCCGGATAAATTCTTACTGTATCTTTTAAAGCTGATACTGCTTTCATAATTGTTTCCATAAAATTTTATTGTTGATTGAATAATTTTTTGGTGGAACAAAACTATTTGCGCAATAAAACCTTGAAAAGAGAAGAGTGTTTGAATTGTGATTTTAGAAAGATGAATTGAGAGAAAAGTAGTTTCGTATATTTAATTGCTGAACGTCATGCTTGGGCGACACTGCAAACATTAAACGAGCTGCAAGAAATAAACAAAAAAATTTGTACATGGATTAGCCAAGATTGAATAGAATAACTATATAATTCAAGATTCATGACAAACGAATCAAAAAATATTTTATTAGATAATTTAAAAGAAACTTTAAAGCAATTTCAAAACTATCTTGTTTTGGGGCTTCTGGCTGCGTTGTCTTATTTTTTGCTTGTGTTGAGTAAATCAGAAACAGCAAGTGTAAATCTTCAAGGAATTGTTTCTGCTAATTCAATTGATAAGGCAACAGCAAGCACTATTTGGATTTGCGTGTTTTGGTTTCTAGGTGCTTTGGCTACATACGCCTTAGAACGAATAGACAGAATTTGTATTACATATTTAGCTATTGATACACAAAAACTTTCAGAAGCAAAGGAACTTGTTAGCAAATTTAGAAATCGTAAGGAAGAATTAACTGATAGTGAAACGAAACAGTTTACTGAAGTAAAAGAATTTATTAATGAACACTATACCCGATTAGAGATTCTAAAAGCAGCAACAACATTTCCGTCAATCGCAACTGAGGTATATCGATTGGTTCGGATTGCTCCCGCATTAATTTCAATTGCCCTTATAGTTTTGGCTCGTATTAAAATTTGGAATTCTAATATACATAGTGATGTACAAATTTACGAAATGATAATCCTAATTCTTCCTTACTTTGTAATTGCAATTCAACTTCTCAAAAGCTCACTTCCTATTGCAAAGCCAGAAAAATTTCAAACCAAGACAAATGATGAGAAGTAAGAATTTGTTATTTATGTTTTTCTGAATGGAAGATACAAACACACAATAAAAATATTGCTGCAAGCAGGATGGACAAGAATATTACAATGCTATCGAAAAATGCTGCAACGTTAGCTGTACAATTCAGACACTTCCAAATTCATACCTTTACTTAATGGAGATTTTGCAATTACTTATTTGACCGGTAACTGTTATAATAATTGTTATCATAATCATTCTATTATTAAAAAAATCTTTACAAGACTTGATTGCAAGAATTACGAAACTTAAATATGGCGAAACTGTGGCTGAAGTTTCTCAAAATCGACAAGAAGCAAGTGATAAATCTTTGTTATTACAAAATCAAACTGACAAACCAAATGAAAATCTTGAAAAAGCTCTTGGAATTTTTAGTAAGCCAACTATTGACAAAGCGAAAGCAATTATCGAAAACGTGACTTTGCTTAATGAAATAACCGACTCTAACAAAAAGATTGAACTTTTAATTAAGTATGCAGAAGCAATATATTTAATTCATTCTTTTGAACAGTTATACAATATAATTTTTGGAAGTCAACTTTACATTTTAGACTTTGTAAATACAAACAATGCACAAACTAAAAATCAGCTTCAAGTTTTTTAGTAGGCGTTCCCTGTAGCCTGGCCAATACTTTTAATGCCAGTAGCGCATTTTTTATACCCAATGCACAATTTCCCTGGGTCAGGTTAAGCCTGCTTTGTTCATTCAGGCAAAATGCCAGCCCTTCATTATCACCCAATTTCCTGAATATATCAATAGCTATCTCCACATAGTCCAAAGCCTTGGTAAGATTGCCCTTGTAAGACCATATTAACCCTATTTTCTGAAAATAATACGCCCGATTAACAGGCTTGTTTATCTGCCCTGACAATTTTAATGACAGACCATAGTATGTTAGCGCGTCATTATATTTTTGTTCCCTGCTATATAGGTCTGCCAGGTTTGAGTAGGTTCCCATTTCTAATTCTCTGGCCACTCCTCCTGACGCTGCCGCTATCGCCA
>JAICKT010000057.1 GCA_025927795.1 Parafilimonas sp.
ACATTGTTGACGATAATAACACTCCTACCGGAATTACAATTAAACTCTTAGACGGATTCCAGGGTGTTGTCGCTTCAGGTATGCGTCCCGGTAATGGAAAAGGAATATATCCAGAAGTAGTAATGCGTACAGGGGATTATGAAAGCTCAACAAATACAAGAAGAATTCAGATTACAGGTTTAAACACCAGCAAAAAATACAATTTTGTATTCTTTAATAGTCATGATGATGGTTTGAATTGCCTTACTAATTTTACAATCAATGGTCAAACTGTTTCTTTAAATGCTACTTATAATATTGATAAAACGGTTCAGCTAAATGGTGTTTCGCCAGATGCAAGCGGCAATGTAACCATCAGTGTTGCCAAAGCAGCAGGTATGGATTATGCGTTTATAAGTTCATTAATAATTCAGAGTTATACACCAGGTACGTTCCTTGGCCCTACAGATTTAAGAATTATAAATCCTACACGCACATCACTTTCATTGCAATGGGCAGACAGGGCAGACAGTGAAACAAATTATGAAATATGGCGTGCAAATGATGGCGGTTCTTTTTCTCTGTTAACAACTGTTGGTGCAAACGTAACCTCATATACAGATGCAAATCTTACCTTAAATAAAACATATTATTACCAGGTAAGAGCTAAAAAAGCAGGCAGTGTTTATTCACAATACAGCAATGTAGCAGAAGGTACTACTTACGCATCCGCTATATATGTAAACTTTACGGTATCAAATGATGCAGCCACTCCATGGAATAATACTGATGCACCTCCTCAATCAGGTTTTATATGGAATAATTTTTATGATGAAACATCGGCACCAACCAGTGTAGGAATGGTGGAAACAGGAACATTTGCAGGACTATACAGTGCAGGTATTACTACCGGTAATAATTCAGGAATATTCCCCGATAAAGTTATGATTGATAGTTATGGGTTATTCCCCGGTCAAAGTGCAACAATGAAAGTAACGGGTCTTAATCTTACTCAAAATTATGATTTCACTTTCTTTGCAAGTTCTAATGCTTACGGCGATGTAAATGTTGCTTATACAGTAAATGGCAAAACATGCCTGTTAAATACTTCATTAAATAAAACCGGAACAGTAACACTTTATAATATTGTACCGGATAATAATGGTGAGGTAACAATTACAATTGCACCTGGAACATCCTCTTCACAGTTTGGATTAATTGGTGCATTAATTATTCAGGGCTATAATTTATCTGAACTTACGGCACCGGCACCACTTTCACTTAAAAATAACGCCATTGCTTCAGGATCTGTTGAAAGCATTCAAAAGCAAACTTTACAACAAATTGTTGGAGACGTACAAATAAAAGCATATCCAAATCCGTTTATTAGTAATTTTAATTTGTCTGTAACTACAAAACAGAATGAAGATGTGAGCGTAGAAGTATATAATATGGCAGGCAAACTTGTTTATGCAAATAAATTCAATAACCTGTTTAAAGGAGAAAATACGCTTAAAATCCAACCTGGTGTTACAGCAGCAGGAGAGTATATTGTTAAGATAATTTTCAGTAATGAAAAATTGATTAAGGCAGTAAAAATCCTTAAACATTAAATATCTTATTTAAAACTTAATTATGGACTTTGTTTATTTGTTGAGAGTATTATTAAAAAGAAAATGGATAATTATAGGCTCAGCAATAATAGCAGCAGGTATTGCATGGTTCTTTACAAGAAATGAAGAAAAGCAATACCTGTCTATATCACAGGTTTCTACTGGTTTTACCAGTAATGATATAGTTAAATTAAACGATAATAACGACTTTTATGAAACTGATACAAAGTTTAATAACGTTATAGTTACTTTCACTTCGCCCACAGTTATAAGTCTTTTGTCTTATAAGGTAATGCTTCATGATTTACAAAATCCGGCTCAACCATTCCGCACACTTACAGCGGAACAAAAGCAAACTCCGGTTTATATGCAGATAAATGTTGAGCATGCTAAAATACTGTTGCAGCATAAACTTGATTCAATGAGCATTCTTACATCGTACAAACCCGATGAAAAAAAGATGCTTGAATTTTTAAAATTGTATAACTATGATTATAATTCAATCTCGAAAAATTTAAACGTTTACCGCGTAGAACGTACAGATTATATTCAGATTAATTATGCTTCTGAAAACCCTGAACTTTCTGCATTTATGGTAAATACGGTTTTTCAGGAATTCGTGAGATATTATAGATTTATTCGTACAGAAAGAAGTGCAGTTGCAATAGATACGTTGCAAAGCTTATTAGAAAAATATAAAAATGAGCGAGACCAAAAAAATGAAGCTGTAAAATCTACAGGAGGTATAAATCCTGAAAATGGCACCGGCGGCACTACTTACGATAACCAATTGGCAAGTTTGCAAACACAGTTGGCTAATGAAAAGGCAAAACAAACAAATGCTTCTTTACAACTGCAAAAAATTAATAATAAACTGGCAAGTTCAGGTACAGTAACAACTCAAACAACAAGTAATGATGAACTGGTAGCCATAAAAAAACAAAGAGACGATGCTTATGCTGCTTACTTACAAAGCGGCTCAACAGATCAGAATTTATTAAATCAATATAACAGGTTAAAAACACAATATTTAAATAAATTATCTCAATTAAACGCAAATAAAAATCAAAATTCTACAAGCGACGAAAATTCATTGCTAGATAAGAAAAGCGATTTGGAAGTTGATATAGATGCGAGCACATCACAAATTAATTATTTACAGAGTCAGATAAATGCTTTGCAGGGAAGTATTCAAACACAGGCAAACAAAAATGCAACTGCACAAATTTTATCTAAAGATGCAGATATTGCTGATAAAGAATATGCCACAATCCAGGAAAAATATAACGACGCATTAGATATGAATAATGCGGCTGTAAATAATTTCCATCAAATACTTGTTGGTCAGCCCGCTATTGAACCTGAGCCTTCCAAGAGATACTTAATTGTAGGAATGGCAGGTGGTGCTGTATTTGTATTAGTTGTTCTTGTTATTATATTTCTTACATACTTAGATTCGTCTATAAAAACACCATTTATATTTTCACGTATTGTAAACCTGAAGCTTTTAAGCATGGTGAATTTTATGAATCTTAAAAACAAAATGCTGGCTGATGTAGTTGCTAATACAAACGTGCCCGAAGATTCAGAAGAAAAAAACAGGAATAATGTTTTTAGAGAATCTATAAGAAAACTCAGGTACGAAATTGAACACAGCGGTAAAAAAGTTTTTCTTTTTACAAGTACAAAAAAAGGGCAGGGGAAAACTACATTAATACAAGCTTTATCATACAGCTTAAGTTTAAGTAAAAAGAAAGTATTAATAGTTGATACAAATTTTTGCAACAACGATCTTACCGTACAGTTAAGTGGTACAGCGGTTCTTGAACAGATTGTTGTGCCGGAAATAAATGATCAGATTATTCAAAATGTAAAAGATGCTGCCGTTGAAGTTCGTGGTGGCGCCGTTTATATTATTGGTTGCGGTGGTGGAGATTATACGCCGGCAGAAATATTGCCTTCAAAACATTTATTAATGCATTTGCAAAAGCTTACAGAAGTTTACGATTATGTTTTTCTTGAAGGGCCTCCGCTGAATGACTTTTCTGACAGTAAAGAATTAACCGAGTACGTTGATGGAGTTGTAGCCATTTTTTCTGCACGGCATATTATTAAACAGATTGATAAAGAATCTATCAATTTCTTTAAAAGCCTTAATGGTAAATTTTGCGGTTCAGTATTAAACATGGTGGAGTTAGAAAACTTAAATGATGTATAAGTTATGGGTGGAAGAAAGATAACACTGCATGAGAAATTTGTAACTCTTGCCGCCGCCGCCGCACTAATTTATATTTTTCTAAAAATTTTATTTTTTTAAAATGCCGCGAAGCCAGGTTATATCCGGCATAGAAAAATTCTGGAACACTAGTTTCATTGACCAGAAGTTAAATAACTGGGTCGGCTATACTTTATTTTTTATAAGTGCTGTTGTATTCGGTTACCTGTTTGCAAATCAAACAGAAGCAGGCATTGGTTTAATCGCCGCTATAATATCCGCAGCAGTTTTAATTGTTTGCCTTGTAAACACAGAAGTGGGATTATACATTACTATTATCTATTCGTTCTTTGCATTTGCATTTGCACGTTTTTTTTATCCTGATTTTCCTACCGGTGTTGTATCTGATATACTAATTATAGCCACACTTTTCAGCCTTTTTATAAAAAGAGTAAATTTAAAGGCAACCTTTAACCAATTTATGCATAGCCCGGTTGTAATAGCAATCGCTGTGCTTTTTTTTTATTTGATGATTGAACTTTTTAATCCTTATGCACATTCATTTGACGGATGGTATCAAACATTCAGAAAATTAATTGATGCTGTATTTCTTCTTTTTATTGCCTATAAAGTTTTAGATAGTTATCAAAGCATAAAAAGATTTCTTACTGTATTATTTATTGTTTGCACTATTTGCGGTATGTATGGGTGCTTTCAGCAATGGCATGGCTTATTTGATAGTGAAAGAGCATGGGTAATGGCTGATGAAACACGCTTTGCACTAATCTTTATTGATGGCGATTTCAGAAAATTTTCCACCATGTCAGATCCTACTGCATATGGAATTATAATGGCTTCATGCGGCATTTTATTTTCAATAATTGCATTGAATGAAAAAAAATTTCGTACCAAACTTATTATTATAACTGGTTTAATTTTTATGTTTTTAGGAATGGCATATTCAGGTACCAGAACTGCAGATGCAATGGCGGCTGCCGGGTTTGGAATGTTTATACTTTTAACGCTTAACAAAAGAAGCACACAAATTTTTGCAGCAATATTAGGCTGTGCATTTGTTGTAATAATGTATGGTCCAATTTATGGTAATCAAACAGTAAACCGGTTTAGAAGTACTTTTAACGCCACGGAAGATGAATCCTATAAAGTACGAGAAACGAATAGAGCATTTATTCAGCCTTATATATATTCTCACCCAATTGGTGGCGGCTTGTGTACTACGGGCGCAGCAGGGCTGCATTATAATCCTTCTCATTACCTGGCAGGTTTTCCACCAGACAGCGGATATTTAAAAAAAGCCTTGGAAACCGGTTGGATAGGATTGATAATAATATGTGTTTTATATTTTGTTATTTTGAAAAATTCAATCTCCGGTTATTTTGAATCGAACAATAAGAATATAAAAATAATTTTTGCAGCATGTTCTGGTTGTCTTTTTTCGTTTTATATAGCCGATTTTGCGCAGGATGCAATAGGACAAATAACAGATACTGTTGTATATTACCCTATAATTGCTCTTACAATAAGACTCAGAACACTTAATGCAGCGGTAAAGGATAAATCCGCGTAAAATTATTTAAATTGTAATTAAAATTTTTTTATCCTATTAAACTAAAATATGAAAAAACTAAAACCTGCTTACGCTAAAATTTTATTTGCTTTGTTTGTTTTATGCTCTTTTAAATTACAGGCACAAAACACTAAAAACAATACTTCGCTGTATAAAGATACTTTGCCATATAGGCAAAATAATAACCAGCAATACCTTCCTCAGTATTCTACAAAAAATGAACTTACAGAAGACTCTATTATTGAAGTAAAACTGGTAGAGCTTGCATTAAAGCAGCCAAAATTTGATGAAGCCGAAGCACAAAGGAAAACGATAGATCTGCAATTGGAAAAGCAAAGAAAAGCATGGCTTAATTTATTAAGTCTTTCTATGAATTATAACGACCAAACTTTTGCAGGTAAAACCAATACACAAACCTCTTACGTGTATCCGAAATATTTTTTTGGAATAACTGTGCCGTTAGGTTTAATTTTTTCCGGTGGAACTGATTATAAAATGACCAAACAATCAGGAATAATAGCACACGATCAGGAATTAGAATTGCAGCTATCAATTAAAGCAAGTGTTATTGGTGATTATAAGCAATACCGCACGTATGCAAAATTGCTTGCAATACAAAACCAGGTTAATGATGATGCGCAGGCAAATTTTCTGCAGGTGCAACAAAAATTCAGTGATGGAACTGCAACGCTTGAAGCATATAATGATGCATCAACAAAATATAATGATGGAGTTGTAAAAACTATTAACCTGCAGCTTCAGCAGGATCTTATAAAGCTTGAAATAGAAAAACTCATTGGCAGAAAACTGGAAGATATTTTTAAATGAATTGTGTGCGATGCAGAAAAATTCCGGACTGATTAAAAACAGCTATGTTGTAATTATACTTTCAGTTTGCGCTTTATTTATTCCAATCGTTTTAACTGAATATAGTGTATTAAAATTTACAGGTGGTAGCTTTAGTTACCCGCTTGATGATACTTATATTCACATGTCAATTGCAAAAAATATTTGTCAAAATAGTACATGGGGAATTAACGCGCAACAGTTTGCCGCGGCATCATCGTCCATATTATATTCTCTTTTATTGTCGGCATTAATCAAAATTTTTTCAGCAAATCTTTTAATACCTTTTATATTAAATGCGGTTGCAGCAATTGTATTAATTATTGTAATTCAAAAAAGGCTTCAAAAGGAGAATGTTGATTTTACCGCACAGTTCATTATCTTATTTGCTGTGATTTTTTTCACCCCTCTTCCCGCATTGGTAATTAGCGGAATGGAGCACACGTTACAATGTTTGTTCTCCTTTTTATTCCTGTTCAGCTTTAATGATTGGTGGAACGCATCAAAAAATAACCCTTTGCAAAAACTTCCTTTGAGCATGTATATAAACGGAGTTTTAGTTTGCGCTATAAGATATGAAGGGATGTTTCTCGTTGCTATTGTTTGTTGCATTCTTTTATTTAACAAAAAAATTGTTGCCGCATTTGTATTGGGATTTATTTCTTTATTACCATTAATTGTTTTTGGATTGTATTCTGTTTCAAAGGGAAGTTATTTTTTCCCGAACTCTGTTTTATTAAAAGCAACACCTGTTGAAACTTCTTCAAGCGGCGTTGTAAATTTTATAAGCAATATTTTAATTGATAAGTTAACCTTATTTAAAAACGGAATTACTTCTTTAGCAACGCAACGTTTGTTACTAATTCTCCCGCTTACTTATTTAATGTTTAGAAAATTTTTAGCTAACAGAAATTCTTATGCTCAAATCATTTTAGTGCTTACACTTTGCACTTTGTTGCAATTATCATTTGCATCAACGGGTTGGTTTTATCGTTACGAGGCTTATTTGGTTTTATGTTCAGTTATAATTATAAGCCTGGTTGTTTATAAATACGCTAAGCCATTTGTTTCTTCAGGTCAGAAAAAAATATATCCTCCAACAATTTTTGTTTTTTTTATTCTGATCTTTCCGCTTGTATTACGCAGTGCTGCTGCTTATACAAAGGCAACGCAGGCATGCATTAATATTTATGAACAGCAAAATCAAATGGGTAACTTTATAAAAGAATATTATAATAGAGATACTATTGCCGTAAACGACATCGGCGCTGTCTCTTACTTCAAGCAAGGTGGTGTTGTTGATTTATGGGGACTCGCGGATATAGATGTAGCAAAAAGCAAAAGAAATAATTATAGTACGCCGGCGTTTTTATATAACCTGGCTAACAAAAAAAATGTAAGCCTTGCCGTTGTATATGATAGCTGGTTCGATTCATCTTTATTGAATAAATGGCAAAAGGTTGCAACATGGCAAATAAAAAATAATGTTATCTGCGGCGATAGTATTGTAAGTTTTTATGCAGTGAAAAATAATATTGCACAGGGATTAAAATCAAATCTTTTGCAGTATCAAAAATCTTTGCCTGCTGATGTAAAAGTGAAATATTATTAATGAGTTCAGAGATTGGATATATTAAAAGCCTGGATGGCATTCGAGCTATTGCAATTATACTGGTAATGAGTTTTCATGCAGAACTAACACACTTTGGATGGTTTGGCGTACAACTTTTTTTCGTGTTATCAGGATTTCTTATCACCGGCATTTTGTGGAAAGAAAAACAGGCGCAGTCATCACTTCAATATAAATTCAAAAAATTCTGGACGAGACGTTCACTGCGGATTTTCCCTTTGTATTTTGGTTATTTATTGTTTGTGAGTTTATCTTATTTGTTCTTTCATTTTCCATCATATTATTCTTATTACGCGCCATATCTTTTTACATATACATTCAATTATACACGTTCATTACCGCAATGGCAAGGTAATCCTTTGTTCACGCATTTATGGTCACTTTGCATAGAAGAACAGTTCTATTTATTTTTTCCATTAATCATGTTTTTATGTCCGCCAAAGTTTATTAAATATTTAATGGTGATATTAATCTTTATTTCTCCTGTATCACGTTTTATTTTAGGCGAATATTATAAAAGCAAAGGTTTAACGCCGGATGTTGTTGCTGATGCAGTTTACTGGAATACATTAAGCCATTTAGATGCTTTTTTTATGGGAGGAATTATTCCTGTTTTATCATTAAATAAAAAGATAAAAAAACCACATTTTATTTTTTTTGCAGCGCTGCTTCTTGCATTTTCTGCAGGCTTGATAAATTATCTTACTGCCAATTCAAATTATTCTTACATAACAGATCTTGGTTATAATCACGGTGAAAGTTTAATGTATCAGCATGTATGGCAATACACCTGTTTAAATCTTTTGTTTGCTTCATTTATTCTTTTGCTTGTTAGTAATTATAGTAACACGCTGATAGCTTTTATTCGCAAATGTTTAGAAAGCAACTGGATGGTTAGAATTGGCAAAGTGTCTTATGGTATGTACATATTTCACTGGGCAATACTCGTATATTTTTATAACAGGTTTTTTCATACAGATAATGCTTATTTTAATCTTGTTTTATTTATACCATATGTTATCCTTGTTTACTTGTTTGCAGAAGTTAGCTTCAGATTATACGAATCAAAATTCTTAAAACTTAAAGACAAGATTTCATTTAAAAAACACCCTGCAGATAAAGTTTCGGCAGCAGTACCTGTAAAAGATTCTGTTTCTGTTTTAAAAGAAGTTCCTGATGGAAAATACACCGGTTAAGAAACAAACGCTTATATCAAAAGCATTCAATCTGCCTGCACTTAAAAAAAGCCGGTTGTATTGGGTTGATTATTTAAAAGGAATTGCAATTATACTTGTTGTGTACAGGCATGCATTATTAGGCATTCAGCGCAGCGGCTTAACCATTCCTGATGCATTCGTAAATGCAAACATGATTTTTTACAGTTTCAGAATGCCTTTGTTTTTTATGTTGTCAGGAATTTTTATAAGCAGAAGTCTGGCAAAAAGAACGGTTAAACAATTTGTTTCTACAAAATTTGAAACATTATTATATCCCTATTTAATATGGGTTACTATACAGGTAACATTGCAAATTGTAATGTCTTCATTCACAAATTCTAACCGAACACTTATTGATTATACTTATATCTTATACCAACCTCGCAACCTTGACCAGTTCTGGTATTTACCCGCATTATTTAATTCAACGGTAATATTTGTATTGATAAAAAAATATGTAAATGGAAAATGGTGGTTACAAATTTCTCTTGGCATTGGATTTTATTTTTTATCGCCATATCTGCAAAACATAAGTATGCTTTCTGATTGGATGGAATTTTACATTTTTGTTGCGATAGGAGATGCCATATCAGAAGTATTTTTTAAAGAACGCGTTCAAAATCTTTTTAAAAATTATCTAACACTTATATTGGCAACACCTGTTTTTATTTTTGCGCAGATATATTATTTAAATCACCAAACAACACAACTGCAATTTTTATGTATTGCATTTATCGGATGTTTTACAATGCTTTCTTTGGCATTTATTTTTCAAAGATTAAATATTCTTTCTTTCTTAAGAATAGTGGGTTATCATTCACTGAATATTTATGTAATACACGTGATGATTGCAGCGCTTACACGTATATTTCTCACACATGTAATGCATATCAATAATGCTATTACCATACTTTTTGTGTGTATTATTGTGGGCTCAATTTTGCCCATAATAATTTATAATTTACTTATACGCGATAATATTTTGTGGTTTTTATTTACATCTAAAAAAAGCCATAAAAAGCAACCTAAATCAACTGAAATAAATCTTGTCCCTTCTGCAAATTCTGCAGTTCAAACTACATAAGGATATGATTGCATATTACGGTAATGATATTTGCTTATATCATTTTTAGTTTTTGTAAATTAATTAAAGCAGCAGGCATGAATTTAGCTGAGAAATTATTCATTACTGTTTCAAATAAGAATATGCAGCTTTTGTATTTTAATTCGAATTGCAGATTTTCTTCGCTAAGCCTTTATATTTTTTGAATAATTAAACTCGATAAAATGAAACGTTTAAGTAATCAACCGGTAATTATACAAAATCAACGCAGAGATTTTATAAAGAAAAGTTTACTGGTTACTTGTTCAGGAGCAGTGGGTTTAACTTTATTATCGGGTTGCAACAATGATGATGAAGATAAAGAAGTTTCGCCCCCGGAAGATTTAATGCAGGAACATGGATTATTAAAACGAGTATTACTAATTTATGATGCATGCCGGCTGCACTTAATGAATAATGAATCATTTCCAATTGAAGCTATAGCGAATAGTGCAAAAATTATAAGAACATTTGTAGAAGATTACCATGAAAAGCAGGAAGAAAATTATTTATTTCCGCGATTTAAAAAAGCAAATCAGTTAACGGATTTAGTTGATGTGTTATATCAGCAACACCAGGCAGGCAGAAGAGTAACCGATGAAATTATTCAGTTAAGCACGCATAACAAATCAGCAGCAGATAACCGAAAGCTAATTCAATTACTGTTAGCTTTTAATACAATGTATAACCCGCATGAAGCAAGAGAAGATACTGTTTTATTTCCTGCATTCAGAAAATTGGTTTCAAAACATGAGTATGATAGTTTAGGAGAAGAATTTGAAAATAATGAACATAAACTTTTTGGAAAAGATGGTTTTGAAACGATGGTTAACAGAGTGGCGGATATTGAAAAACAGTTAGGTATTTATGAGCTTTCTCAGTTTACACCAACGATATAAATTAATTGAGCAGGAATATTATAAAATAAAAACAGAGCTACAATATTTAAATTCATTTTCTTTAGCCCTTTAGAATCAAATTTTAAAGCACTTATTGCTAAGCTAACCACCACAGATATATTTTTTGAATCTACTTGGGAAGATTCAGAGTCCAAATTGTTAGAATTTTGTTGAGAATATTTTACAGAATTAACATATTTTGGCACCGTTTTACGTGATGAGCAGCGCAGCCAAATGGAATATTAATTGCTCCTGCACATACATACAAATAGGAAAAGTTATTAACCTTTGGTTTGAATTAATGAAGTAATAGAAGTGCTCTATCAAAAAGTACATAAATCTTGCCATAGATTACCATTACCTTTTGAGCGCGTAACGCTTAGCACTTCTGGAAATAGAATATAATTTAGAGTTGCAATATGAGAAATAGACCAGTGTTACTTTAATGTAAAACCGTAATTGCAAGTAGCTAGGGAGCATATAAAATCTATGTATTAGCAGATTCAAGTGTTGCAAAAAACATTTAGTTTATATAACATACCCAATGAAAAAGCTATTCTTAGTAACAACATTCTTTTGCGCAGCAATTGTTTGCAATGCGCAATTATACGGCTTTAATGAAAATAGTTATCCTGCTTACGATAACAAAGCCTTTGTGGATTCAATAGCCGCCTTGCATCCAGACATAATACGCTATCCTCAAGGCAAGAGTACAAATTTTTCAGATTGGAAAACAGATAAACCAACACTGCCTTCTCTTGCCGCTATGCAGCGCAAAGTTGGATGCGATATTTTATTTGTGCTGAACATGAATAGCTCAACGCTTGCTTATCAGATTGAAATGTTAGACAGTGCAAACAGATTAGGAATACCAATAAAATATATTGAGTTCGCCAATGAGGTGAGCAATGACGCTTTGCTTAAAAAATTTGATTCAAGCGGAAAAAAATACGGTAACGAATGCAAGCAGTGGGCTAAAGCTATAAAACTAAAATATCCGAAGGCAAAGTTTGGAGCATGGGGAGAAGATAAACCCGACATTCCGAACTGGAATAAACAATTATTAAGCGTATATACGCCTGATGCGCTCGTAAGCCATTTATATCCTAATGAAGGAACCATTACTAATAACGGTATAATAGATACTGCTTTTTTTTCTCATTGGCTCGAGCATTCATTTGAACGCAACGGGATTGATTTTAAAATTCCTGTCTGGATAACAGAATACAATCTAAACCCTGACGGGTTAAAGCTATTAAAAAAAGGGCAGCATAAATCAGGCTTAGTTTTCATGACACAAAAATTAGCAAAAATGGGTTGTCAAATGCTCATAATGCACTCGCTTTCACAAGGTATAAATGGAGCATTTCAAGTATATGATGATGGGAGTGTGAAGATGCGCCCCACTGGCAAGGCTTTTAAAGAAGTTAAAAAATAACTTCAATCAAGGTTATCTAATGAAAAAATACTTTAGTAACAGTTTTAATTCTTTATTACTTATGCCTAAAGCGGCATGGCAACAATATTGATTTTATCACGGTGCATGAGTAGTTATAAGACAGGAGTAATGCAAACAAAGGTATTGCCTATAAGCCCGCCGACTATTCTGCCGTAAAAAATATTATCTTCTGTTTTTTGGTGATCGCGGGAGTTGCTTGTTCATGGTGTTCTGAAAAAAATACTTAATGACTGGTAGCCTCATTTTATTTATTTGTTTGTCGCTAAAATAATATTGCATTGCCGCTCAAAATTCATTGATATAATTGACGTATTCGGATTGCGGAAATAAAGAAGGTGCTGCATTTGCAGACATTAGATAACAGTAGCATTTTATAACTTTTATAAATCTTCAGTATGAGAGCGATAATTATAAAATAAACCAAATGCTTACCTGGCAAGAGTTTCAGCTTGCTCCTCAGACTGGACTTGAACCAGTGACCCTCTGATTAACAGTTCGAAAATATTCTTTTTCAACTTTAACGGAATTGAACTGATTTTATCTTAAAGCAATCATTTTCATTTTGTTGCACCAAAATTGCTTTATCATTTTAACTGGGTTAAAGTCGGTTTAATCGTGCTTTGTTTGCAAATTGTTTGCAAATCGAGCCATTGAATTTATGATGTGAGAACGATTCGTGAAAATGTAAAATCATAAATTATGTCAGCAACATTTTCTATAACTCTTGATATGCGCAGAGTAAAACAATCAGGTAAGTTTCCTGTTAAACTCAGAGTAACTTTTCAACGCATTTCTGAGTATTATGTAACAGTATTTGATATTACAAAAAATGATTGGGAGAAGTTGCCGTCTCCAAGAATAAACAGCGAATTGCAAAGCTTAAAAAATAAGCTAAAGCAAATCGAGAAAGAAACGTCAGCTTTTATTGAAAATTTAGAGCCGTTCAGTTTTCAGGAATTCGAAAAACAATTCATTCAATTTAATTCTTCGTTTAAAATAAGAAACAAAAAATTTGATTCTATTCCAGGGAAGAAAGATGATTTTGACTATAAGCCTTTTGAGAAGCGGTTTCGAATTCTTAAAGAGGATCCAGTATCTCCTGGATATATTTCTTATTCTTACCTCATTTTTGTTAAAAAATTACTTCGTGACGGACGAATAAGCACGGCGGTTAGTTACCACTGCAGTTACATATCTCTAAAAAAATTTAAAGGCGATGTTACGTTTCAAACCATTACTTCATCCTATTTATTAGAATATGAAAATTGGCTAAGAAATCAAAACATTTCAAAGGCAACAATAGGCATTTATTTACGTCCCTTAAGAGCGGTTTTTAATGAAGCGATTGAGAGCGGCTTAATAAAAAAAGAAAAGTGCTATCCCTTTGGCAAACGTAAATACAGAATTCCGACATCAAGGAATGTAAAAAAAGCACTTACACTTGATGAGGTTAAGCGGATATATTTTTATCAATGTAATCCTGAACAATCGGGAGAACAGTTAGCAAAAGATTATTGGCTGTTTAGCTATTTTGGCAATGGCATGAATCCAAAGGATATTGCAAATCTTAAATACAAAAACATTGATGGGGATTATCTGATATTTGAACGTTCCAAAACGGAAAATTCACTTCGAAGCGACCCAAAACCAATAACAGTTTTTTTGAACGATGATATGAAAGATATCCTTGAACGTCGGGGAAATAAAAACAAAGCACAGAACAACTATGTTTTTCCTGTACTTGAACATGGTCTTACTCCATTTCGGCAATATGAACTCATTCAAAATTTTGTAAAGCTAATTAATGATTGGATGAAATGTATTCTGCAAAACTTGGGCATCAACAAAAAGGGTACTACATATGTCGCACGACATACCTTCTCTACGGTTTTAAAACGTTCCGGTGCAAGCACGGAGTTTATTCAGGAAGCGCTTGGTCATACAGATATAAAAACAACAGAAAATTATTTAGACAGCTTTGAAAAGGAAACTAAAAAAGAATTTGCCCATAAACTTTTTGCATTTAAAAAAACAAGTGCCACTGAAGATGGATTTATCAATTAAGAAGTTTTACTCTTTAACCAGCTGTTCATTTGCCCTTGTGTTCATTGACATATAAAGTATTTTTAATTGTGCCAATGCTGTTGTTTTCTTTTTTTCTTTCTCTTGAATTTTTTTTGCTCGAATGGCTCATTAGTATTTCCGTTTTCTTCAGGTTGCAGTAAATCATCGAACAACTGCGAAGCGGATTTTTCAAACGCTGAACTTTCAAAGCTTTCTTTGTTGTCTAAATAAGCAAATGTTCGCCGGCTTTGTTCCCGTATTTGTTCTTTGTCAACTCGAAAGAATTGTTTCAGTTCATGCATCTGCCTGATTGTTGCCTGTTCTTTGTTACATCTTTGCTGAATACCATTCGCACTATATTGCTTTCCTAAATGACTGCCGTTAAACACGCATTTGGTATGATGGTCAACATACGTTATCCCATAAATAATCCCATCATCATTTCGCCGCAGTACAACATGAATATTTTCTTTTTGGACCGCCTTAATTAAATCGAATAAAGATTGATTTGGTTTTTTTAAAACAGCGAAGTCAATTGCGTTCATCACTCTTTGTCTATATCTCTGCCTTTCGTGCTCATTGCTTTC
>JAICKT010000159.1 GCA_025927795.1 Parafilimonas sp.
AATTCGTTTGCATATTTACATCAACATTAGTATTATTAATTTTTGTTGATGCGTTGCTGCCGATAAAAAGATTTACCCAAAAGCTGTTATTATTCACGCCATAAATATAATTGCCGATACCTGCAACAAGCCGCGAAATATTTGCAGGGCAACAAGCCGTACCAAACCATGCGCTGCGCTCATCATCACCATTTGATGCCAGTGGATTTCCGTAAAAAAATCTGTCACCACTTAAACTCAATCCATCGAGTGCACCGTTGTATAAACTGCGCTCAAGCACATCAATATATTTTGCATCGCCTGTTAACTCATTCATTCTTTCGTTCCATAAAACCATACCAACAGATGCACAGGTTTCGCAATAAGCTTGCTGGTTAGGCAGGTCATAATCTTTTGTAAAACCTTCATTATCGCCGCTGCTGCCAATGCCGCCGGTTAAATACATGTTGCGATATACCACATCCTGCCAAACTTTTTTCATTGCATTAATATAATCTTCATTGTTTGTAGCTGCAGCAACATCGGCAGTGCCGCTATACAAATACATAGCACGTACGGCATGCCCGGTAATTTGCGTTTGGTCTTTTACCGGCAATACATCCTGCCAATATTCAGGTTTAACCCATTCATTTTTTTGATAAGTATAAACATGCTTGCCACGTTGATTAAGATACCAGTTGGCTAACTTTTCATAGTTCTCATTACCTGTAACATGATAGAGTTTCATTAAACCAATTTCTATTTCTTCATGACCACTAAACCATTGCCTGTTTTTGATGCGCATAGTTGTATCAATATGATTTGCCAGCTTAATCGCAACATCTAATAATTTTCTTTTTCCAGTTGCATCGTAATAAGCAACCGCAGCTTCCATTAAATGACCTGCATTATAGTCTTCATGATTTCCAATTTCTGTCCAGCGTTTTGAAATATCCCGCAGTTGATAATATGTGTCGAGATAACCATCGGGCATCTGGGCTGCAGCAATATAATTTATCCACCTGTCGGCAGTATTTTCAATTGAAGTATCAGGATGATTTTTTAATGAGTACCCCATTGCTTCCAGCGCTTTATACACGTCACTGTCATCATAAACCAGCCCAACAAATTTTCCTGTATGATGTGCGGCATTAATAAAATTCTGAATACGCGGCGTTGCAATCTCGGTTTGATAAATGCAAGCCTCTAAAGATTTTGTAGCCACTAAATCAATTTTTGGTTTCCAGAAATGATCTGTTATTACTACATGCGAAAAATCAATTGGTGTAAAATATTTTCCGGGTTGCTGGGAAAAAATTTTCGTAAATAAAAATATTGTTGCAGAGAGAAGACAAACAAATTTCATTATATAATTTTTAGGAGGTATATGAATGTAAAGTTATGGATTGAATTATTTTAAATTTTTTGAAAAATAATCTTGCAAATACAGAATCTCTTTTTTAGGTTTGTTAAACATTTATCCCCACAAACAGTAGCTGAACCTATTAACAGTATTAACCATACTCTTTAACAGGGCAGTTTTTTTTAAATTAAATATTAGTCTAACTACACCGAATCTATCAATTTTCCATTCATAATTTATGAAGAAGCAAAATGATACAAAACCAAAAACAGTACTTCATTCCTCTGTTTATAAAATGGCTTCGAATGATAGTGTTATATCTCATGATATACATGTGTTTAACAATTCCAAACTGCCTGAATTAAATAATTATGAGGCAAATAATATTGTACCTCATTTTTTAAAACCCATAAAAAATGAAACGCTAAAAAAAACGCTTGCCGTGCGATTAAAAAACAGTTTTATGCAAGAGTTACCAGCCAAAAATATTATTTCTAAACCCCTGTTTCGTTTTTTTGTAAAGAACGGTGAGCATGTTTATGGCAGGGCTGATGATATAGTTGTAATAGAAAGCTGTGACCATTTAGTGAATGTATATCTTGCCTTTAACGATAAATTGAAAAAGGCTGTTCGCACCAATACACTAAAAGATTTTTTATCAATATTACCTGCAGGGCAGTTTATACGCATAAGCCGGTTTTGCGCCATAAATATTCAGCGCCTCTCCGGCGGCAATTGCAAGGATCAAACCTTTGAATTTGATTTCAGGTTTTCAATAAAGCTTAAACATACTGTTCCAAATTCTACATTTAACTGTATTGGCAAATAACTTTGTTTACGTTATTTTTTTTATAGTTCACGTTCATTAAACAATGGTTCACGTTATAGCCGTTGAAAAAATGATTCTTTGTTTTATGTTTATAAAACAATTCAAAAAAAATAATTGTTTAAGGCTTCGCGATAAACCAAAGCAGGCTAATTAAACAGTAATTTTTCTCCACAACTAACGATTATTTAAGCGGGGATGGGTTATGTATTGCAACTCATCTTTAAAAACCTGAACTATAATTTCAAAATAATTCAGCATGATAGATATTGCGCTTATTTTACTTCGGGATGAGTTAAGAACATACATCACTTTATCAAAGCACGATAATTCTGTAGTTGTGAATATTGATAATATCGCTCTGCTTGAACCAACAGGACATTCTTCACTTTCTGACAGCATTATAATTTCATTGGTAAATATTGAGGAAGAAAGCACTCTTAAAAATCAATCAGCCGTTAAAAGACCTTTTATTAATAATGCAGTTTATCAAAACCCGCCGGTTTATCTTAACCTGTATGTTTTATTTACAAGTAATTATTCAGGTAATAATTATTCGCTGGCATTAAAACGCCTCTCTTATATCATACAATTTGTACAAAGTAAAAATTCATTTTCTATTGCCTCATCCGTTTCAGCAGAAAGTCTTATAGAAAATAATCCCGATGTGCTTGATCTTAAGTTCACACTTGAATTATACACACTCACATTCGAGCAGATTAATCATTTGTGGGGTTCGCTTGGTGGCAGGCAGGTGCCGTTTGCAATGTATAAGCTTAGGTTAGTTGCCATTTCTGACCATGCAACAATTAGAGAAGTTCCGCTAATTGAAGAAATTGAAACCAGTACAGTTATAAAAAATTAAATGATGCCTTTTATTTATAAAACATTGTTTGAAATAAAGCTTGAGCATGAATTTTATTGCACCAATGGCAATGGTGATGTTGTGTTTAATTTAGCTGCACAAAGTGACAGGTTAAATTTTTTATCAGATCAGTTTAATAATGATGAGCAGTGTATTAATACAGATATAGAATTTAAGTTTCCGGAAGAATTAGAATCAACCTACGAAAACTATAACCTGAAAATACTGCCAACTTATTCGGGTTGTAAAGTTGCCGTTCGTGTAAACCAGCAAATTCTTCCTGATAATTCATTAGTATTTCAACCCTTAAGTGCAATACCGGCAGATTTAAATATTTATATACTGTTATTTAAAAAAAATAATTTGATTAACAGCTATACAAATTCGGTTTTAGTTAATACCATTCCTTTTATATATTTTTTTTCAAATGAAAATATTGCAGGTGTTAAATCTTTTCCTTTTTTAACAAGTAGCATTTCAGCCTTTGACGGAACAAAAATTTATAGCCAGGGAGAGCTTGCTTCGTTTGGCGCAAATGATATTCGAGAATATTATAAAACTGATGCAGGCGATCAATGGCAAAGTGTTTCGGGTGCCGGTTTTGCAAATGAAAACGATCGTATTCTTGTTTCGCCTAAGTTTTATTATTCATTCAATATTGCAGATAATATAACTAATGCAGAATTTACTTTAAAAGATAAAAATGCAAATATTATTAAAACAATATCAGTAAGCAGCAGCAATCCAATTAAAAAGACGCTTCTTGATTTTTCTGATAAAACAGATTTAATTTCTCTGCCCGAAACATTTGCTTTTTCCAATGTTATTTATACGCTTGATGTAAATGCGGGCAGTAGTTATTTAAAAACGCACCAGCTTATTTTCAATAATAATTTATACAATAGCCAAAATTGGGGAGTTATAAATATTAAGCCTGAGGTAACCAATTCTTCTTTTAATCTTTTTGCAAACGATGGATTTTTAATTAAGCGAAAAAATAATCCCGGTGTTTGGGATGAAGCGCCTGTATTTGAAATTACTGTAAAAAGCAGGTTTACTTTCTGGCGTTATATTAATGATAAAGGGAAAGAGCTTGATTTAATTGCTGCACTAACAGATTATCTTTTTAAAGAAAATAAAGTGCTTATAAGCAAAAGACCAAGAGCTATTTCTAAATATTATTTTTTGCTTGAAAAAGAAGGAAGCACAACCACAAAATATCTTCCCAATCCTGTAAGCTATGATATAAAACAAGATGATAAGCAACGCCTGTGTTTTGATGTTGCAGTACCGGAATCTGAATTGTTTCCGATCATTCCATAAATAAAATCAATAAAAATTTCTAACAATAAAAAACAAAAAAAATGGCGGCAGATTACAAAACTCCGGGGGTTTATATAGAAGAAATTCCAAAACTCCCGCCTTCCATCGCATCTGTTGAAACGGCGATTCCTGCGTTTATCGGCTACACACAAATAGCGCAATGGAAAACATCGGGCGATTTAAATAATAAGCCGTGGCGCATTAAGTCATTGCTTGAATATGAACAATATTTTGGAAAGCCGGATCCTGAAAAAGAAAGCTTAACCGTAGTGTTTTCTGCTGATGGAAAAGTAAATGCTGCAGTAGATGAAACCATTCGCTCAAAATTTCTGATGCATTATTCTATGCAAATGTTTTTTGCCAATGGGGGAGGGCCTTGCTGGATTATTTCAGTAGGTGATTACCAGGCAACCGGTGGTATTATACTTGCTCAAAATTTAAAAGATGGTTTGGAAGAAGCAGCTAAAATTAACGAGATAACATTGTTACTGTTTCCGGATGCCATTAATCTTGATACTGCTACTGATTACTATGATGTATATGGAGAAGCAATAAACCAGTGCATTGATTTGCAGGACAGGTTTGTGATAATGGATGTTTATCATAATGCCGATAATGAAGACAGGTGGGATGCAGATGTGCAGGCTTTAAGAGATTCTGCTTTAGGCACAACAACCGATGAATTAAAATATGCCGCAGCTTATTTTCCTTTCATTTATACAGGTGTTGATTTTACTTATCAAAGTGAGGATTTAATAAAAATTCAAGGTGCTGGTGCAGCTACATTAGCAGATTTGAAAAATATAAATAATGCACAATATTTTCAGGCAATAAGTGCATTAACCAATATACAAATGCTTTTGCCGCCATCACCTGCTATGGCTGGTATTTATGCGTTTGTTGATAATACGCGCGGTGTATGGAAAGCGCCTGCCAATGTGAATATTGATAATGCCATTCGCCCGCAATATTTAATTACAAAACAAGATCAGGAAAATTTGAATGTTGATACCACAGCAGGCAAATCAATAAATGTTATACGCTCATTTGAAGGACGCGGACCTGCAATTGTTTGGGGTGCACGCACACTTGCGGGTAACGATAATGAATGGCGTTACATTCCGGTGCGCAGGTATTTTATTATGGCGGAAGAATCAACAAAAAATGCAACGGAGCAATTTGTGTTTGAGCCGAATGATATTAATACATGGGTTCGTGTAAAATCAATGATTGCAAATTATCTCACGCAACAATGGAAAGCAGGCGCATTGATGGGCGCATCTACAAAAGAAGCATTTTTTGTACATGTAGGATTAAATGAAACCATGACAGAGCTTGACATATTTGAGGGAAGAATGATCGTTGAAATTGGATTAGCGGTTGTTCGCCCGGCTGAATTTATCATACTCCGCTTTATGCATAAAATGCTTGCTGAATCTTAATCAATAAAAATAATTCTAATCATCATTAAAAATAAAATAATGAGACAGAAAGAAAATTGCCCGCCTCCGCCGCCGCCGGATGATCCCTGCAACGATTGTACAGATAAAGATAATCCTACACAACAAAGTATAAATATTATACGCTCACAATGGTGCAAAGCTTTATATGATGCAAAAGGAAACCTTACACAGCAGGAAACAAAGTTCAATGGAGAGAATGATGTGTTTAAAGAAAAGAAATGTATGTTTCTGCATACAGAAGAAAATTACCGGCGCTATCGCAATTTAGAAATTTGTGCCGGAACAGAATTACTTAAAACCAATGAACTTTTAAAAGCAAATGTTGCTAAATTAAAAGACTGGAATAAAACGCTGGGCACAACGCTTGCTACGCTTGTAAAACAGGTAAAAGATATAAAAACCAAATTTGCAGATTTAAAATATGCCGCATGCAGGCTTAAAGACAGCTATGATGATAAATGCAATGCAGCGCAAAAAAAAGCGCTTACCGGCATAACATCAGAAAAATGCGATGACCCGCAAAAACCGGTTATTGAACCTTGCAAAGATGCAGGAGATAACATTGATGATCTTATTTGTCTGCCCGGCGGATTGAAGAGTGATATTGATTCTATCTTACAATCCGCAGCGGATGTAGCAGGCATACAAATATTTTCAAATGTTGACAGCCTTGAACCGCTGCAAAAAGATTTGTCTGATAAATCGGTGCTTTTTGAAAAACATGTAAGCACTGTTATGAAAACGCGCAAAGGCGAATTAGATAAACTGCAGGATGACCTGGTAACTTCTGTTCAGTCAATTACCATTGCTGCGATGGGACGCAATAATGCAAGAGGTGAGTTTGAAGGTTATTATGATGCAGTAGATACGCTCTGCTGCCCTTGTTGCGACTGCGTTACAGAGCCATCTAATGAAAATCAGCAGAATGATTGTTACGATTGTCCTCCGCGATTGAAAAATTGTGAAGAAGAAATTTGTGATATATGCAAAGAGGTAAAAATAACTTTCTGCTGTAATGAAACGCCTCCTGCATCTAATCAAACTGCCAGTTAAATTATTCACACAAAAAAAAGTAAATTATGTGTCTTACTAAACATCCATATGAACCAACAGGAAATGACTGGGATAAAGACATTCTTGAATGTTGCGGAACAGACCCTGATAATCCGGGCTGCGTTGAATGCTGCTACGATGACTGGCAGACAGAATTAAAAATAGTGGTGCAGGATTATAATCAAACTGTAGAAGATGCAAATCAAAAGCAAAATAAATGGAACATTATTTATGCCCGGCGAAACACTTATAAAAGCTGGGTAAGTGAGTTGGATAAAGCAGAAGAACTTGCCGAAGATATCTGCAACCAGTTAGAAATTATAGCATTGCAAAGCGATAAAATATGGCACAATGCCTGCAAAGCTGTTGACGCAATTGAAATTCTTTTTTGCATGCTAAGGGATTTCTTTATGCAGCTCGATAATTTAATTTTAATTTATGGTGATCTTCAAACATGCATCTCAAAAAATAATGATTCAGCACTTGTAAAAGGACAGGGCATTTTAAAATATCTTGATGATTACAAACAAAAATTAGATGCTGTTCTTAAATCAAGAGACGATATTATTAAAAGTATTACCGATGCCATTAAGCTGTCTAATCTTATAGCAAATTATATTACTACAAGAGATTGCTGCGCAGATGATAATTGTTATGATCCCTGTGCTGATAACCAAAAGCCCTGTGCTGGTTATGGAAAAAACGGAGAAAAATATTATGGCTTTAAAACAGTGATCTGCGAATGGTATAATGCATTTGGTTGTGATGTGCCTTGTGAAGATAACAATCAACAAAATCAGGGCAACCAAACACAGCAGCAACATCAGCATATGAATTACCAGGAAGATAAAAATGAGAATGAATGTGACGACAACAAAGATTGTGAATTAACGCCCACATTCGATTTTCCTATCTGTAAAAACAACTACAAAAATTGTGTGGAGCAATGGCTTGAAGATGATGAAGCTGAATTAAAACAGCTCACAAAGGATTTACAGAATGCGAAAAAGAAGAAAGAATCGCTAAGTGCCTGCAAAACGAATTTGGAAAATGCTATTAAAGCCGTTGATCCAAAAGAAAGATGTAAATAAAAAAACAAATACAAAACATATAGCAGCAAATAAAAATTAAATCATTACTCATCATCATTTAAAAAAAATCTATATGCCAGAGTTTAAATATCCGCTTCCAAAATTTCACTTTGAGCTTGAATGGGGTGGAACGCGAATTGGCTTTACTGAAGTAACCGGTTTGGATTTTGAAACCGAAGTAATTGAATACCGGGAAGGAAACATGCCTTCTTATAACAAAACAAAACAGCCCGGCTTAACAAAATATACCGATATAACATGCAAGCGCGGAATCGTAATTGATGATTTTGAATACTTCAGTGAATGGGTTAAAACCGCCATGTTTCAGGAAGGAAAAGAAAAATTCAGGCGCACAGTAACCATCAAGCTTTTAAATGAAGAGCATAAGCCGGTTATTGTTTGGACGGTAGCAAAAGCGTGGCCTTCAAAATATCAATCTACCGATTTAAAAGCCGATGGCAATGAAATAGCCATTGAAACATTAACGCTTGTGCATGAAGGATTGGTAATGTCGAAACCATAATAGATAAACGCAATAAATTGTTATGGCAGAAATAGCTTATCAAACGGTCAATTTTCATTTTAAGGTTGATTTTAATTTCGATGCACAGGATACAACAGATATACGCTTTCAATCTGTTGCCGGCTTAGATTCTACACTTGATACAGAAACGATAAAAGAAGGCGGCGAAAATCGCTTTGAGCATGTGCTTCCTGTACGCAGAAAATACGGTCCGCTTACACTTAAACGCGGATTGCTGAAGCCTGATGATTCCAAGTTATCAAAATGGTTAAAAAAAGCTTTTGATGATGAAGCGGTTGAACCCATTCAAAGTGTAAATATTGCTTTGCTTGATGAGCAGCATAATACGCTTATGCACTGGACAATTAATAATGTATGGCCGCGCAGTTGGAAAATTGGTGAATTAAATGCAGAGCAAGGCGCTGTATTAATTGAAACACTCGAGCTAAATTATAACAGGTTATTATTTAATAATTAATTTCAGTAAAATGCCGATTGAAATTCGTGAGTTAGTAATAAAAGCAACTGTAGTACAAGATGGAGCAGCATCCCCCGCAGCGCCGGCACCTGGTAATAACAACAATGTTTCGCCTAATGAAGAAATAATAAATACCTGCGTTGAAAAAGTTCTTGAAATAATAAAAGATAAAAATGGCAGATAATTCAAAAACACTTTCCAAGCTCGTTATCCACTCGTTTGAAAAAAATGATTTTAAAAAAGAGGATAAAGACAGGCTGTTTACTACGCCCATCAATCCCGAATCATTTACAAAAAATTATAAGGTTGAGTTGGAAAAAACAACTGCACACGGGCAATCAAACACAGATCCAAAATATAAATCTTCTGCACCGCAGGAATTAAAAATTGATTTTGTGCTTGACGGAACAAAAACACTGGAAGGTTATGTGGATGAATATAAAAAAATGAATGTGCACGATCAGCTTGAAAAATTATTGAAATGTGTTTATGATAATGATAAAGAAATTCATCGCCCGAGATTTTTAAATGTGCAGTGGGGTTCTGAAATAAATTTTAATTGTGTGCTGCAAAGCCTCGATATAAATTATACATTATTTAATCCTGATGGTTCGCCGTTGCGCGCAAAAATTACTGCTGCATTTATTAATTATGTTTCACCGGAAGAACGTGCAAAAGGCAATGAACAACATTCGCCCGACTTAACGCA
>JAICKT010000266.1 GCA_025927795.1 Parafilimonas sp.
AAATTTTATTTACTGCCTGCCGTTAAAAAACAAAATATAACTTTTGAAGTATCGCGAGGTTAAAATCAGAGCCACACGTAAAACTTATACCGGGTCAACATCAGCAATTATGCTTACACTGCGATAACGCTTATTAAATTTTATAATAGCAGTCTGTTGTTCAATCTGCAATTTACATTGATTAATAAGCGCTGCATTTTTAGGAAGCTTAATTAATACATCCCACAAATATTGATTGCGTATGCGGTTAACAACCGGTTGTGCAGGCCCTGTAATATATTGTTCAAAATCTTTTTTAATGCCCATCACCAAAATGTTCGCCGCTTCTTCAGACACATAATTTTCCTTGTGCTTAAATGTAAGATGTATCAATCTTGTGAAAGGCGGATAATGATAACGCATGCGGCTTTGAATTTCAAAATCGTACAACGCTTTATAATCATGCGCCATCACAAATTGCAGCACTGGATGTTTTGTATTGCTTACCTGTATTAAAACTTTGCCGAGATTATCTTTTCTTCCAGCACGACCGCTTACCTGTTCCATTAATTGAAATGCACGTTCATTCACACGAAAATCAGCAAAGTATAAAAGACTATCAGCATCTAAAATACCAACGAGGTTTACGTGTTCAAAATCCAAGCCTTTTACAATCATTTGCGTGCCTACCAATAAATTTATTTTTTGTTGTTCGAATAATTTTATCAGGGTGTCATGATTATTTTTTCCTTTCATCGTATCATAATCCATACGCGCCACTCTTGCTGAATGAAAAGTTTCTGCAACAAGTTCTTCAATCTTTTCTGTACCAAAATTGCGCTGTTTAAAATCGTGACTGCCGCATTGCGGGCATGTATATAACACAGGATATTCTGTGCCGCAATAATGACAAACCATTTTATTTTTTGCTTTGTGATAAGTGAGCGTTACATCACAGTTCTGGCATTGCGGAATCCAGCCGCAAACATTGCAAACGATGTATGGTGTATAGCCGCGGCGATTTTGAAAAAGTATAACCTGTTTATTTTCTGCAAGCGAAACATCAATTGCTTCTTTAAGCTGAGGAGAAATTAAAATTTTTTCTTTTGATGAGAGCGCTTTAATATCAACCAGCTCAATTGTGGGATGTGCAGCGTTACCATAGCGTTCTTCTAATTCAACCAACGCATACTTATTTGTTTGCGCATTATAATATGATTCGATAGAAGGTGTAGCGCTGCCCAATAAAACTTTTGCAGTGTCAAACAAAGAAGCATAATAAACGGCGGCATCTCTTGCATGATAACGTGGTGCAGGATCTTGTTGCTTGTACGACGCATCGTGCTCTTCGTCTGCAATTATTAAACCCAATGCTGTAAACGGAAGGAACAAAGAAGAGCGAGCTCCGAGTATAATTTTTATCTCGTTGTTTTTTACACGGTTCCATATTTCCACTCTTTCATTAGGGTTAAATTTTGAATGATACACTGCAATGTAACCGCCAAAATGTTTTTGCAACCTGCGAATTATTTGTGCAGTTAAAGCAATTTCAGGCAGCATATATAAAACCTGTTTGCCCGCTTGTATATATTGTTCAATAAGCTTTATATACAATTGTGTTTTGCCGCTTGCCGTTGCGCCATGTAATAAACAAACATTTTTATCTTTAAATGAATCTTCAATTTCAAGAAGGGCTTTTTGTTGTGCGTCCGATAAGGTGAAATCAATAAAAATATTTTTTGGTAAACTATGTATGCGATTAATGGAACGTTTTTCTGAAAGCAGAATATTCTTATCAAGCAAGCCTTTTAATTGTGCTAATGAGGCGTTTGATTTTTTTAGCAGCTCAGATTGTGTAACCTCGTTGTTATTTTTTATAAGATGCAGATAAGATAAAAGTAATTCCATTTGTTTTGGTGCACGTGAAGAAGTATTCAGCAATTCAGAAAGTTTTTCTTCATCGCGATATTGCGGATGCAAAATGATGTACGTTTCATTTTTCTCTTTATATTTTTCTTTCAGCTCTTCCCAAACATGGCAAACATTTTTTTCAATCAGTTTTTTTATAACCGGATACACTTGTGATGAATCCAGCAACTGCTGCACTTCACTCAGCTTTAATTCTTTTTTAATGCTCAGCGCTTCGGCAACAATATATTCACGGTCACTAAGGTTTGTAAAATCTTCATCGTGTTCTTCGTTCCAAACTAAAATGGTTTCGCTTGATAATTTTAAATTTGAAGGCATCGCAGCCTGCATCACTTCACCTTCACTGCACATATAATAATCTGCAATCCATTGCCACAATTGCAATTGCTGGTTGAATAACAGCGGTTCATCATCTAAAATATTTATTAAAGGTCGCGGCTCAAAGGCTACAGGCTTTTCATTTATTATTTGTTTGATGATGCCGGAATATCTTTTGTTTTTTAGTTGCACTTCTGCACGAATACCGGGTTTAGCGATATTTTTAAATTCTTCCGGAATACTCCATGTGTAATTTTTTGGCAATGCAAGCGGAATAATGATTTCTGCAAAAAAAGCGCCCTCGGTCCCTAAAGGGAAGAAGCTTCCCGCAGCTTCGCCGCTGTTTACATTTTTATTTTCCTGTGGTGTAATGGAAGCAGTTGTTTTTTGCAGTGATAATTTTATTTCAGTGACTTTGTGTTTTATTGTTTCTAATACGCTTTCAAGTTTAGTAATTACTTCTTCATTCTTAAAGCGAAGTATTGTTAAACCAAAACTTTTTAGATTATTTTCTCTTTCAATATCGTTTCGCTTTACATCTTCGTTTTCATGAATTAAACCATCAACTTCAATTATAAGTTTTAACGCATGACAATAAAAATCTACAACGTATAAAGACAATGGGTGCTGTCTTCTGAACTTTAACTTCCACTCATTTGTTTTCAGATAATTCCAAAGTAGTTCTTCAGCTGGGGTCATTTTATTTCTAAGTGTTTCTGCTTTCTTAAAGATAAGCGGATGTGCGCCATAGTGCATCTTATTAATATCCACGAATGAATTAAATTATTGAGCGATAAAATATCACGAAGATAATAACTCCCTTTAGGGGTTGGGGGCTTTGTATTGTGTTAACGCTTCTTCCATTATCTTATATACTTTTTGTTTTAATAATTGTACGTCCTGTTTTGTGGTATAACTATCAACAGTAATTTCATCTAAAAAAATACAACGGCTTATGCCGGGCGTTAAAGTAAAAATACTTTTCCAGTGCAGGCGTTTTGTATTGTCAATAAATAATATTGGTTTAATGGAAGTTTGCGTATCAATCGCTGTTCTGAATGCGCCATCATAAAAATCTTTTAGCGGCTTATCAGTTTCATTAAAAGTTCCTTCAGGGAAAATAAAAATAGAAATACCTTTTGAAATCGCCGCTTTTAATGCACGAACACTTTTGGCACGGTGCTCCGCATCTCGTCTATCAACCACTATAACGGCAGCGCGATAAATTAAACCGAACACAGGATATTTTACCATTTCATATTTACCCAAAACCCTCACCGGCTGGTGCATGCAACGTACCGCAGATGGTATATCAAGATAAGATGAATGATTGGCTACAAAAATGTACTGCCGGCTGCAATCATGCGGCACTTCATAAATTTCTTTATGGCGAATACCGGTTAAAAAATACCAGCATTTTCCCCAGATTCTGCAAACAACATAAACAAGATTTCCGCCTTTAATTTTTCCGCGTAAAAGAATAAACAACACCAGCACAAAAACAATCATCATTAATAAAACGAAAATTATTAAAGCATATATGCAATAAATAAATTGTAGTATCCGCAGAAAAAATTTCACGCTTTTAAAATAAGTATTTATCTCATTCAAAATAACTTTTATCAGCAGCGCTTCTTGCTTATAAAAGCCGGGGCACTAATATTGCTGTTTGTTTTGTTCATATAAATATGCTGCATGCCGTTTAATAAATTTATGTTTTGTACGGGGATTGAAAACAGTTATCCAACCATTTTGTTGCCGGACAATAGTGTAAAGCGCGTTGATGAAATGGAGAAAGCGCATCACTATAAAAGATGGGAAGAAGATTTTAAGCTGGTAAAAGAAATGGGCATTGATTTTTTACGATATGGCCCGCCATACTATAAAACCCATATTGCGCCGGGAAAATATGATTGGGATTTTACTGATATAACGTTTGCAAAGCTGCGCGAATTAAATATATGTCCCATAGTTGATCTTTGCCATTTTGGTGTACCGGACTGGATGGGTAATTTTCAAAATCCTGAATTTCCTGAATTGTTTGCGGAATATGCGAAAGCATTTGCGCAGCGGTTTCCCTACATTCAATATTACACACCGGTTAATGAAATTTTTATTGCGGCAACTTTTTCTGCACAATATGGCTGGTGGAATGAACGGCTTTCATCAGACAAAAGTTTTGTAACGGCACTAAAAAATTTGTGCAAGGCAAATGTGCTGGCAATGCGTGCAATTGTTGAAGTGCAGCCCGAAGCTGTTTTCATACAAAGTGAATCATCAGAATATTTTCATGCCGCAGATCCGCCTGCAGAAACATTAGCTTTCTTTCTTAATCAAAAAAGATTTCTTGCGCTCGATCTTACTTATGGTTATCGCATAACTGCCACCATGTATGAATACCTTTTAGATAATGGTATGACAAAAGAAGAATATCACTGGTTTGCAGATAATCAACTAAAGCTGCGCTGTATTATGGGTAATGATTATTATGCTACCAACGAACATATTATTCGCGCAGACGGAAGCATGGAAGCATCGGGAGAAGTTTTTGGCTACTACCTTATAACGCAACAATATTTCAGGCGATACCGGTTGCCGGTTATGCATACAGAAACAAATATAAAAATGCCCTGGGGTGTTTATTGGCTGCAAAAACAATTTGCCAATGTGCATCGCTTAAAAAATGATGGTGTGCCGATAATTGGCTTTACCTGGTATAGTTTAATACACCAGGTTGATTGGGATTCTGCTTTGCGTAAGGATGATGGTGTTATAAATGAGTTGGGCTTGTATGATATGAACCGGAAAATAACACCAGTTGGTGAAGCATATAAAAAGCTTATTACAAATTGGAAAGATGTAATCGGTTCGGAAAATTATGGCCTGCTATTTAATGTTAATGATTGAGTGAAGCATTATAAATTCTTTCAATTATATCAATCACTTTCAATCCCTCTTCTGCAGTTGCAGTAATTGATTTTTTATTGTGCAATACATCAATTACATTTTGAATAACCAATGCATGATTAGCTGCGCTGCCTTTATAATTTCCATAATCGTTTGAAATATTTGATTGCAATAATGCGGGCATTGTATAATTTTTTATATGGGAGTATTCAATTTTATCCATGTATTGGCCGCCGATTTTTATACAGCCGTTTTCTGCAATAACGGTTATACTGCTTTCAAAATTTTTATCCCAAACTGAAGTAGAAAAATGTAAGCAGCCCAGAGAATCATCGCCAAATTCAAATGTTACAATTCCGCTGTCTTCAAATTCTGTAAGTTGTTTATGATTGAATGATTGCAATCTTGTTTGAATATTTTTTATATCACCAAACAGCCAGTAAAAAATATCTATAAAATGAGAAAACTGTGTAAACAAAGTGCCGCCATCAAGGGTTTTGGTGCCATGCCAGTTTACGGGCACATAATAACGTTCGTCACGGTTCCAGAAGCAATTCAATTGCACCGTGTAAATCTTGTCTAAAATATTTTTCTCGACAATTTCTTTTAAGCAAACAACCGGTGGTGAATAACGGTTTTGCATTACAACAAAAACATGTTTTCCTTTTTCGTTTGCAGCATTAATTATTTTTTTTGCGGCAGTCGAATGCAGAGCCATTGGTTTTTCAATTACAATATGTTTACCTGCGTTTAAGCAATCAATAGCCTGTTGTGCATGTAAGCCATTGGGCGTTGCAATATTTATTACATCTGCATTAACATGCTGTTTTAAAAAATCTTTTAGTGAATAAAAAAATGGAACATGAAAATCTTTAATGGCGAGCTCTGCAGGATTTTTTATATCAATTAAAGCAACTAATTCTGCATCCTTATTTTTTGAAATTACTTCAGCATGTTTTTTTCCAATGTGTCCGCAACCAACAACAGCAAATTTTACCTGGCTCATATTTACTTCAATTCAATACTTTATTATCTATAAAAAATTGGTG
>JAICKT010000059.1 GCA_025927795.1 Parafilimonas sp.
CGCAAAAGAATGTGGCGTTAGTCGTGAGCAACAGGATGCATTTGCAATTGAAAGCTATAAACGCAGCCAGGCTGCATGGAATGAAGGAAGATTTAATGATGAAATTGTGCCGGTTGAAATTCCACAACGTAAAGGCGAACCGATAAAATTTGCAAAAGATGAAGAGCCATTTAATGTAAAGTTTGATAAGATACCAGAATTAAAACCTGCATTTCAAAAAGATGGAACTGTTACTGCTGCAAACGCAAGTACGATGAATGATGGTGCAGCAGCCGTTGTATTAATGAGTAAAGAAAAAGCAGAATCACTCAACATAAAACCATTAGCAATTATTAAAAGTTATGCTGATGCAGAACAGGCGCCTGAATGGTTTACAACAACACCATCTTTAGCTGTACCAAGAGCGGTTGAAAAAGCCGGGCTGCAAATGAAGAATATTGATTTTGTTGAATTGAACGAAGCATTCTCGGTTGTTGGAATTGTCAACACACAAAAAATGAATTTGATTCCATCAATAGTAAATGTAAATGGCGGTGCTGTTTCTATTGGCCATCCATTAGGTTGCAGCGGTGCAAGAATAATTGTTACGCTTATTAATGTGTTGAAACAAAAATCCGGAAAGTATGGTGCAGCAGGTATTTGTAATGGTGGCGGCGGCGCCAGTGCAATGGTGATTGAAAATATTTGACACTATTAGGTAAATAATTTTGAAATTAAATTCTTTTACATTTTCCCAATTTCCCAATCTACTATTTCCCAATTGATTTTCATATTTAAGAAAACTTTCTCTTGTACAATGTTATTTTTGTTGCCATTAAAAAAATAAATTAATGGGATGGATAATATTTATACTCGGTGCAATTGGCTGGCATATCGGTATATATGGAATGTTTAAAAAAGCTGGTATAGAACCATGGAAGGCTTTTATTCCTTTTTATAATACATGGTGCATGGTTGAAAAAGCCAACATAAAAAAGTTTTGGTTCTGGCTTCAGTTTATACCAATCGCAGGGCAGTTTATTACCATTTGGATTACAATTATTTTTGTAATGCATTTCGGACAATTTACTTTATTGCAACATGCTGCTGCTGTTTTTCTTCCTTTTATTTATTTGCCTTATGTTGGATTTTCAAAAGATATAAGATGGGGTGGTGAAGCTGTGATGAAACGCTATAAAAAATCTGCAGCCCGCGAATGGATTGATGCAGCGGTGTTTGCTGTTGTTGCAGCTACACTTATTCGAACGTTTATTTTTGAAGCATATACTATTCCTACAGAAAGCATGGAAAAAACTTTGCTTATAAACGATTTTTTGTTTGTAAGTAAAATGAGCTATGGTGCACGCCTTCCTGTTACACCAATCAGTTTTCCATTTGTGCATAATACAATGCCGGGCTCTCCTACAACACCATCCTATTTAAAATGGATTCAAGTTCCATATACAAGATTGCCTGGTTTTACACAAATAAAAAGAAACGATGTTGTAGTGTTTAATGTTCCTGTTGGCGACACAATAATAAACCTGCCGGAATTTGGAAGCAAGCAATTATATTATGATGTATTAAGAACTAATTATAATGGCAACCGTGATGCGTTGTTTGCAGAATACCCGATTCTTGTTCATCCGTTTGATAAAACAGATAATTATATAAAACGATGTACGGGTTTACCTGGTGATGTAATCCAGTTAAAGCAAGGTGTGCTGTTTGTAAATAATCAGCCTGCATATATTTCGCCGTCATCGCAAATAGATTACTTGGTTACGACAAACGGCACTCCGTTTAATGCTAATTTTTTAAGCGATACTTTAAATATTGATATAAATAACCCGGATGAAATAGCGAGTGATTCCTCTACCAATCGGTTTAGTATAAATCTTACGCCCGAAAAAGCAACGCTTTTAAAAAAACAACCCAATGTGCAATCTGTTTCAATTAATACTTTAGAAGTAAGAGGGCAAACTTTTCCTTTTGATGATACAAATTTCCCATGGACACCTGATAATTTTGGACCGTTGCATATTCCAAAAAAAGGCGAAACAGTTACATTGTCGCCTCAAAATATGGCTTTATACCGCAGGGTTATTACAGCGTATGAACACAATACTTTAGAGGAAAATAATGGTGTTTATAAAATCAATGGTAAACAAACTAATTCTTATACTTTTAAATACAATTATTATTGGATGATGGGCGATAACCGCCATCGCAGCCAGGATAGCCGCTTCTGGGGTTTTGTACCGGAAACACATATCGTTGGTAAAGCATCGTTGATTTGGTTTAGTTATGATAAAGGCCCGCGATGGAACAGGTTTTTTAAATCCATTCATTAAATAAAAAGAGCTGCAAAAAATGCAGCTCTTTTTTGTTCATGTAACTAATTTACTGCTTAATTATAGTTTGAATGTAATTCTTATCGCCAGCTTTAATCTTTATAAAATAAGAACCATCTGCAAGGTTTTGTGTGTTGAAATTTAATTGCTGCTGACCTTGTGGCAACATTCCTTTATCAGCATTTAAAAGCAACTTGCCATCTTTTGAAATAATCTGCACATTAACTTTTGTAGCCACAGCTAAATTAAGCTCAACAGTAAGTTTATCTTTAATAGGGTTTGGATATAATTTCCAGCTAACTATATCTTTTAAACTTAAAGGAATCACGTTTGAATAACTTGTTTTACCATCCAGATCAACTTGCTTTAAACGATAATAAAATGTTGCAATACCAAAGTCACTTAAAGTAGCATCAGTATAAGTATAATTGATGCGCTTTGTTGTTGTACCGGCACCATTTACAAAGCCAATTTGCATAAATGTTTTTCCGTCTTTACTTCTTTCAATTGCAAAACCTTTATTATTAAATTCTGTTGCAGTGCTCCATGTTAGCAAAGATTTATTATTATTAATACTGCCCTTAAAATCAAGAATGCTTACAGGTAAAGTTGAACATCCGCCGATTGTATTAACTACATAAGGAAATAAAAACAAATTTGCATCTAAAGGATATTGTCCAAGAGGGTCTGCAGGCCAGATTTGATTTACAGCATACCATTGATCTATATATTGGTAAGCTGCTGCAGGTGCCTCGTCGCTTGAATCTGCTATAATTGCAATAGAATCTCTTACAGTGGCATTCCATTTAAAGTTGTTATGATCAATAGATACATAAAATATTTTGTTTGCCGGTATTGCAATGGGTGATGAAAAATTAAACTCAACCCCTAAATTATTATCTACCTCATCCTTAATTTTAGATAATTTTAAAGTGGTTGAACCTAATAAATTGTTCGGGAAACCGGCTCCGTTATCATCATATACTTTAAAAACAAGATTTTTAGAGAGCTCTGTACTTACATTACTGTTAGCATAATTAAAATAAGCAATTCCGCCTGTTATATAAGCATAATCAGAACCTGAAACATCATAATAGTTTGCATCTTCTTTTATTTTATATCCTAAGCTGTCCTCATTACTAACACCAAACAAATAACCAACATTGTCAGGAAACGCATAGTAGAATTGCGTCCATGGAGTATTTGCGTCAAACGCACTATCATACTTCAAAGTATCACAGGCTGCAGCACCGCTAGGTTTTTGTGTAGTTGAATGTCCAACTCCTGATACTTTTCTGGCAGATAAAGCAGTAGCAACATGTTTTTGTGCAGTTACTATAAATGCAAAGAATAAAGAGATTGTAATGAGTAAACTTTTTTTCATAGTTGAATTTTTAATAATTGGTTCATATATAACGATGAAAGTAGCATCTTATTTGAAATTTTGTTTTTTCAGCCTGACATTTTTTCGTCTATTTGCCGCTGGCAAAAATTTTGACCATTAACCTTTTATTGAATAAATATGGAAGAAAAAGATTTTCAGCAACAACCAGTAGCAGACAACGAGGATTTTGGTATAAATGCTGACGAAAATGCAGCAGGCACAACGCATTTAAACGATCTTTTGGAAGATGAATCTGCAATTGAAAAATTACAGGCAGAATTACAGGAACAAAAAGATAAATATTTACGCCTGTTTGCAGAATTTGATAATTTTCGCAGGCGCACCGCAAAAGAAAATATTGAGTTAAGGCAAACAGCAGGCAAAGAAATAATCATTTCGTTGTTAGATGTTTTGGATGATTGCGACCGTGCAGAAAAGCAAATGGAAAATGATACTGACATTGAACATGTAAAAGCGGGAGCAAAATTAATTTTTAATAAACTGCGTAAAATTTTGCAAAGCAAAGGGCTTAAAGAAATGCATAGCGTACACAAGGAATTTGATGTAGAAAAACATGAAGCAATAACAGAGATACCCGTTGAAAATCCAAAACAGAAAGGTAAAGTAGTAGATGAAATTGAAAAAGGATATTATCTAAACGACAAGCTTATACGCTTCGCTAAAGTAGTAGTAGGAAAATAATTTGGAATTAATTCATTGCTAAGAATCACACAACAGCATTTAAAACTCCCCTTCAGGGGATGGGGGCATTATGACAAAGAGAGATTATTACGAAATTTTAGGTGTTTCAAAAAACGCAACTGCTGATGAGATAAAAAAAGCATACCGTAAAGTGGCTATGCAACATCATCCTGATAGAAACCCTGGTAATAAGGAAGCAGAAGAAAAATTTAAAGAAGCGGCTGAAGCGTATGAAGTTTTAAGCGATGCTGATAAGAAAGCAAGATATGATCGTTACGGTCACGCTGCATTTGCACCGGGCAGTGGTGGCTTTAGCGGCAGCACTAATGTAAATATGGAAGATATCTTCAGCCAGTTTGGAGATATTTTTGGAGATGATATTTTCGGAAGTTTTTTTGGTGGCGGCGGAAGAAGAAGCAGCAGCGGTGGCAGCAGAAATCATGGAACAAGAGGCAGCAATCTTCGTATCAAATTAAAATTGAATTACGAAGAAATGGCGAAAGGTGTTACAAAAAATATCAAGGTTAAAAAATATGTGCCTTGTAATACCTGTAACGGAAGCGGTGCAAAAGATAAGGGCGGTGTTCAAACCTGTTCAACGTGCGGTGGCAGCGGACAGGTTAGAAAAGTTACAAGTACATTTTTAGGGCAGATGCAAACGGTAAGCACTTGCCCAACATGTAATGGAGAGGGAACAATTATAACTAATAAATGTACTGCATGTAAAGGTGAAGGCAGAGTGTATGGCGAAGAAACAGTGAATATAAATATACCGGCTGGTGTTCAGGAAGGAATGCAGTTAAGTTTAAGTGGAAAGGGAAATGCAGGTGAGCGTGGCGGAATGCCGGGAGATTTAATTGTGTTAATTGAAGAAGAAGCACATAAAGAATTGCAGCGTGATGGCTTAAACGTTGCTTACGAATTGCATATTTCATTTCCGGATGCAGTTTTTGGAACGAATGCAGAAGTGCCAACTATTGATGGCAGAGCAAAAATTAAAATTCCACCTGGTACACAAAGCGGAAAAATATTCAGGCTAAAAGGAAAAGGTTTTCCTGAAGTAAATGGATATGGACGCGGAGATCAGTTGATTCATGTAAATGTATGGACGCCACAAAATGTTACGCATGATGAAAAGGAAATGCTGAATCAGATGAATGCGAGTCCTAACTTTAAACCGCAACCTGGTAAAAGTGAAAAAAGTTTTTTTGATAAAGTGAAAGAAGTGTTTTCGTAAAAAAGCAATTATAAATCATAAAAAGCTTCAAGATTACTTGAGGCTTTTTTATTCTTCTTTCAATTGATATATCGCGGGAATATTTCTTCCAAAACCGTTATAATCTAAACCAAAACCAACAACAAATTTGTTGGGAATTTTAAAGCAATTATAATCAAGCGGAACATCAAACATTTTCGCATCGGACTTATGTAATAATGCAGCAATCTTTAATGAAGCCGGCTGTTGATTATATATCTGCGGAAGAAACTGGCTTAATGTTTTTCCTGTATCAATAATATCTTCTAAAATAATTATGTGCTTGTTTTTAATATCTGCATCTAACCCAATTGAAGTTATAATATGACCTATCGATGTTGTGCCTTTGTAAGATGCCAGTTTTATAAAACTTATTTCACAGGGAATATTTATATGTTTAAATAATTCAGCGGCAAACATGAAAGAGCCATTGAGTATCGAAATAAATAATGGAGATTTATTTTGATATTGTTCGTTTAAATCTGCAGCCAGTTTTTTTATGGCTTCTTCAATTGCTGTTTGTGATAAATAAGGAATAAAATCTTTATCGTGAATGCGTATCGTTTGCATGCAGCATTATTTTGCTGCAAACTAAATAATCAAAACAGTTTCCTGCTTTCTCCGCGTAATAAAATTTTATCACCGGGTTTCGGCTGATTATTTTTTTGAAGATTATTATAAGCAAGTAAGCTTTCTAATTGTATGCCTTCTTCCTGCGCAATATCATACAAATCTTCATTGCCTGATACAACATGATATTCTTTAGACCCGCGTTTTTGTTTCTTTTCAAGATAAATAAGTGTTGGCTGCTGCAGAATATCAACGTTAACTAAATCATTATACTCAAGCAATTTTTTATAGGGTATATTGTATTGAGTAGCTACCGCAAATAACGATGTGCCTTCATTCGCAAATAATACATTGGTTTCGTTAATGCGAAATATACTATTGATTGGATGTTTTAATATCTCAGCATTATATGATGCATTGTCTTGCGGTGCATCTTGGTTTGCTGCATACGAAGCGTTTTTAAATTCAATATTCTGTTGCGATTGAACGTTAGATGAAGCAACACTCATTTGATTGCTTTGTTGTAATGCGACATCTGTGTACTGTTCTAAATCATATTTTTCAATAGTAGTAATAAGCGAAGTTGCATATACGGGATTAGTTGCATAACCAGCTTTCTTTAAACCATAAGCCCAGTCTTTATAATCGGTTACATCAATATCAAAAAGCGGAGCATAGTTGGGACGGTTCTTTAAAAAATCAGAATGGTCGCGGTAAGAATCTTCTGCTGAATTATATCTTCTGAAACATTCTCCTCTCCTGTCATCATCATGGTAAACAACTTCTCCAACCCAATCCTCTTTGCACTTAATGCCAAAGTGATTATTTGATTCTTGTGTTAACGAACACTGTCCTGCATTGGATTCTAAAATTCCCTGCGCCAGCGTTATAGCAGCAGGAACACCTGTGCGAATCATTTCATCTATCGCCAGTTGTTTGTATTGAGTTATATAAGCTTCAACAGCTTCGTTTGTTTGCGCCTGCATATTAAAACATGCAGCGGCGGCGAAAAATAAAAGAAGAAGTTTTTTCATCCCTGTTTCTTTTTTATCAGCAGCAAGCCATCTCTTATGGTTAAAAGCACCTGCTCTGTTCTTTTATCTTTTAAAACGTGGTCATTAAATTGTGCAATAGCTATTGCACTTTTATTGTCAATTTTTTCATCAAACACTTGTCCGTGAAATAAAACATTATCAGCCAAAATCCACCCACGGCTATTTAAACGTTTTAAAACCTCTTCGTAGTATGTTATGTAAGAGGTTTTATCGGCATCAATAAAAACCAAATCCCAATTGTAGTTCAAAGCTTTAACAATTTCCCGCGCATCTCCTGCATGTAAATGTATTTTTGAATGCATGCCTGCCAAAGAAATATTTTTCCACGCAGTGTTAGCATCGTCTTCGCGCAATTCAATTGTATGTAATTCACCATTTTCTTGTAATCCTTTTGCCAGACATATTGCACTGAAACCTGTAAATGTTCCAATTTCTAAAATATATTTTGGCTGAAGCAGCTTACTAATAAATTCTAAAAACTTTCCCTGCACATCGCTGCTCATCATATGTGCATGTTCGTGATTTGCTAATGTATCGTCGTAAATTTTTTGTAAGGAATCATCCAACTTTGTTGTAAATCTTTCCGCGTAATCTTCAGCAATCTTTTCAATCCACTGCATTTGTATTGTTTTTTGATACAAGCAAAAGCCCTGCAAAAGTAAGTAAGCCATTTATAAGCAGCAATTCATAGCCAATTTGATAACCATTAAACCATTTTGCAGAATTGCTGCTGAGTATATAACATAGCACGGGTGCAACAATGCATACAATAACTACAGAAATATTTTGCGGTAAATTTCTTTTTGTAAAAATGCCGAGCATAAATAATCCAAGCAAAGGGCCATAAGTATAAGTTGCAACAGTAAGAATAACTGCTATAATTGATTTATCATTTATCCATTTAAAAATCATGATGCATAAAAAGAAAATAATGGCAAATATTATATGCACCGTTATTCTGGTTTTTTTGGTTTGTTTTTCTGTAAGCGATGTATTGCGTCTTAAGCCTAAAATATCTATACAAAAAGATGAAGTAAGCGCGGTTAAAGCGCCATCTGCGCTGGGAAATAACGCTGATATTAAACCAATAATAAAAATGATGGAAACAGCAGAAGGCATATAACTCAGCGCAATTGTTGGAAACAAATCATCACCTTTTATGCTGATGTTTTTTGATGCAGCAAATGTGTAAAGCAATCCGCCTAAAAACAAAAACAAAAAGTTTACTATTACAAAAATGCTGCTGAATGTAAGCATGTTTTTTTGAGAACCTTTTAATGTGCGAACGCTGATATTTTTTTGCATTAATTCCTGGTCAAGCCCCGTCATGCCAACAGAAATAAATGCGCCGCCAATAATTTGTTTTAAAAAGAATGAACTGCTTTTGAAATCAGTATTAAAAATCTTAGTGTAATTATTTTTATGTAGCGATTGAAGTGTGTAACCAAAAGAAAAATGCAGGCTGTCCATTATAAAATAAATGCAAACGATAAGACCTAACAACATGCAAATAGTTTGAAGTGTATCAGTAAACACAATTGTTTTAACGCCGCCTTCAAAAGTGTAAAGCAAAATCATTAATAAAATAATGAACGTTGTTAACCAGAAAGGCACGTGCATGTTATCAAGAATAAAAATCTGCAAAACATTTATTACTAAATATAATCTTGCTGTTGCGCCAAGTATTCTTGATATAATAAAAAATAGTGCGCCGGTTTTATAAGATATCTTTCCAAAGCGGTTTAATAAATAATTGTAGATAGAAGTTACCTGCATTTTGTAATACAGCGGCAACAGAATAAAAGCAATCAAACAATAACCGATAAGATTTCCAATCACTACCTGGAAATATGCAAAGCCGCTGCTACCAACAGTTCCGGGCACACTTACGAATGTTACGCCGCTTAATGAAGTGCCAATCATTCCAAACGCAACAAGCATCCAGTTGCTGTTACGATTGCCAATAAAGAATGAATTATTATCAGCGTTGCGGCTGGTGTACCAGGCAACACCGAGCAGCACTAAAAAATATATCAATACAAATACAAAAAGAAAAACTGGTGACATTATTAAGTTGTTATGAATGCGCGGCAAAATACAACTTCGCTATTAAAACTTGTTTAATATTGTTATAAGATATGATTGAATAACCAGCTTCAAAACAAAACTAAATGTGGAAATCCGTAGCTGTTTTTTGTGGTTCTCATGTAGGAAAAAATAAATTGTTTGCACAACACGCAGAAGAAATTGGGTTAATACTCGCACATAAAAATGTTCAGCTTATTTATGGTGGCGGTACAAATGGTTTAATGGGTATTGTTGCAAATACAGTTTTAAAAAATAAAGGAAATGTTACCGGTGTTATTCCTTCGTTGTTAAACGAAAAAGAACATCAGCATAGCTTACTTACCACGCTGCATATAGTTGAAGACATGCATACACGTAAAAAGATGATGTATGAATTAAGTGATGCAGCAATTATTTTACCTGGTGGTTATGGAACGATGGATGAATTATTTGAGATGATAACCTGGAACCAATTAAATATTCACAACAAAAAAATCGTATTGCTTAATTCAGATAACTATTATGATAACCTGCTTGCACATTTTGAAAAAATGCACGCAGAAAAATTTTTACATACGCATTGGAAGGAAAGCCTTGTTATAATATATGACCCACAGGCTTTGGTTTCCTTGCTGGATGAAGATACACATCAAACCCGCCGCGAATGATAGGCTGCGCATGATTGTATGAATCGCGATAAGGCGAATTTTCATTTGTTAGCAAATCAAGACCAATCATAAAAAAATAACTGCCTTGTGTAACTACGCGTTGCGAATAACCAATGCCACCAATAAGGCTTGCAGCATTTACTTTGCTCTTTAAATGTATACTGGTTGAAAAATCTTTCGTATTATAATTTATCCAGTTTTCTTCAGGTTGTAATTGCACGAATAAAAAATTTACAGGATAAGCTCTTACAAAAACACCGGCGCCATAATTAAAGCTTGAAACTTTACCAATATCTGCACCGCTGTAAGCATCATAATATTTCTGCGAATTATAATTCAAATTAAAAACCACGCCGCCATCAAGCCACTGCGATAATGAATAACCAATTTCAGGATTTGCACCAACACCAAAATTTCCTGAGCCGAATCCTAACGAAATACTTCCGCCGAGAAAAACATTCTCTTTTTTAAACCCTTTGCTTTCGTAATCATTATTCTTGTTATCATAATCATCCTGGGCTTTTAAAACTTTTACACTTATTAAAATCAGCAAGCATAAAAAAACCTTCTTCATTTTATTTTTATTTGATGTGTAATGCAAAGATGTAACAGAGATTTTACAGGTCGAAAATTTTACCGGGATTTAAGATATTATTAGGGTCGAATGCTTTTTTTATTTCGCGCATTAAACGCAAGTTGGCTTCATTAAAAACAATATGCAGAAAATCTTTTTGAATTAAACCTATTCCATGTTCACCGCTTATTGTTCCGCCTAAACTCTTAACCAACTCAAATAAAACACGCAAAATTTTATTCATTTCTTCATTGCCATAACTATTAGGAATGCTTTCTTTTTTTATGCGAATATGCAAATTGCCATCGCCTGCATGACCATAACAAACCGCATGAAAATTATGTTGCCTGCCCAATTCTTTTACACCTTTAATTAATGCAGGTAATTCAGCACGCGGAACAACTGTATCTTCTTCAATTGTATAACCGGCAAGCTTTACATCTTCAGCCACTCTCCTTCTTAATTTCCATAATTCATTTTTTTGTTGTGCATCATCAGCAAAGAAAATTTCACCTGCATCAAACTGCTGCAACAATTCTGCAATCGCCTCCATTTCGCTCATTAAAACATCTATATTATTTCCGTCAACTTCAACAATTAAATGCGCAGCAATATTTTCATCTATCGGCACAACATAACTATCCACCATTTTACTTACAACATTTAAAGCATCTCGTTCAATTAACTCCATTGCACTCGGTATAAAGCCTGCACGAAAAATTGCGCTTACTGCTTCACTTGCTTTTTCTAAAGATGCAAATGGTGCGAGTATTAATAAATCATATTTTGGAAGCGGAATTAATTTCAAAACAATTTTTGTAACAATGCCAAGTGTTCCCTCGCTGCCAACAATTAATTGTGTAAGATTGTAACCTGTAGAATTTTTTAAAACATTCGCGCCTGTCCAAATAATTTCACCTGTTGGTAGAACAACTTCAAGATTCAATACATAATCTTTTACAACACCATACTTAACTGCCTTTGGTCCGCCGCTATTTTCAGAAATATTACCGCCAATAAAACAAGAGCCGCGACTTGCAGGGTCTGGAGGATAAAACAGGTTTTTTTCTTTCACTGCATTTTGCAACACTTCCGTTATAACACCAGGTTCCGTTATAACCTGCAGGTTCCGTTCATCAATCTCAATTATCTTATTTAATTTTTCTGTTGATATAACCACACCACCATTATGCGGAATTGCACCGCCGCTTAAGCCTGTTCCCGCACCACGTGGTGTAACGGGAATTAAATTTTCATTACAATATTTTAAAATTTTGCTTATCTCTTCTGTTGATGACGGCTTAACCACAACATCCGGTGGATAATTTAATTTTTCTGTTTCATCGTGCCCATAATGATTTATGGATGCCTCATCAGTAAAAACATTCGCGCTGCCCGAAATGCCAACTAATGTATTAATCAATGCTTCCTTAATATTACCTGTTATCATCACAGCAAAAGTAGCTTCTGCTGTTAATTAACATCCACACAAAAACACAAATAAATTTTATAAAATATATTTGTAAATAGTTTTTACTACATGCATAAAACCGTACAAGTATTACTTTTGCGTTTTCCTGGCTTGTTTACTTCCAACACTTTAATAGAAAATAATAATTTATGGCAGACATTTTTGAAAGACTGATTAAGAATTACGGGCCTATTGGCGAACATCGTAACAAGGCTCATGGTTATTACACATTTCCAAAATTAGAAGGCGACATAAGTAATCGCATGAAGTTTCGCGGCAAAGAAGTTATTGTGTGGAGTTTGAATAATTATTTGGGATTGGCAAATCATCCTGATGTGCGCAGGATAGACACCGAAGCTACAAAACAGTTTGGTCTTGCTTATCCAATGGGCGCACGCATGATGAGTGGTAACAGTAATTATCATGAACAACTTGAAAAAGAACTTGCAGAATTTGAACATAAAGAAGATGCGATTCTTTTAAATTACGGTTACCAGGGTATTATGAGTGCTATTGATACATTGTGTGGAAGACATGATGTAATTGTATATGATGCGGAATCTCATGCCTGCATTATTGATGGCTTGCGTTTGCATCCGGGGCATCGTTATGTTTTCAGGCATAATGATGTTGAAGATTGTGAAAAGCAATTGCAGCGCGCAACTTCTTTGGTTGAAAAACAAAACCAGGGTGGTATTTTAGTTATTACTGAAGGTGTGTTTGGAATGGCAGGCGATCAGGGCAAGCTTAAAGAAATTTGCGCTTTAAAAAAACAATATTCATTCAGATTACTGGTTGATGATGCGCATGGTTTTGGTACACTTGGTAAAACAGGAGCAGGCGCTGGTGAAGAACAAGGTTGCCAGGATGATATTGATTTATATTTTTCAACGTTTGCAAAATCAATGGCATCAATAGGCGGTTTTATGGCGGGAGAAAGAACAATTATTGATTTTATTCGCTATAACATTCGCTCACAGATTTTTGCAAAGAGTTTACCCATGCCTTTTGTAATTGGTAATTTAAAAAGGCTTGAAATGTTGCGCACAATGCCGGAATTAAAAAAGAAGCTTTGGAAAAATGCATTGAAACTTCAGCATGGTTTAAAAGAGAATGGGTTTGATATTGGCAAAACTGATTCTGTTGTTACACCTGTTTATATGAAAGGCGGTGTTGCAGAAGCTACAGCCATGGTTACAGACCTAAGAGAAAACTATGGAATATTTTGTTCAATTGTTGTGTATCCTGTAATTCCAAAAGGGCATATTATTTATCGGTTAATTCCTACCGCTGCGCATACAGATGATGATATTGAACGCACATTAAATGCTTTCAGCGAAACAAAAGAAAAGCTTGATGCAGGTGCTTATAAAGTAGAGGATATTGTGCACATGGCAGAAGCGAGATAACGTGCATTATAAATTACAAGCAAGAACCCTTTCAATTTGAGAGGGTTTATTTTTGAATTGAAATTTGTATATTCAAATTTTAATTTACTTGCTATACTTTTTATATGAAAAACAATTTATCCGTTAATTTAATAACACTATTGCTTTGCTTAACATCATTTACTTTAAATGCGCAACATAGCGTTACAAAATTGTGGTCAACCGATTCAACATTGGCTGTTCCAGAATCTGTTTTGTATGATGCGCAAAACAAATTATTATATACATCACTCATTAACGGCAAGCCTGATTCTGCAGATGGAAACGGGCAGATTGCAAAAGTTGGCCTCGATGGAAAAATAATAAATGCGAATTGGGTTGCAGGTTTAGATGCCCCAAAAGGTCTTGGCAAATTTGGCAACACATTGTACGCAGCCGATTTAACGCAGGTAGATGTAATTGACATTCCATCAGCAAAAATCATAAAAAGAATTCCAGTACCGGGTGCAATGTTTTTAAATGATATTACGGTTGATGCAAACGGTGTTGTTTATGTTTCAGACACGAGGCTGGCAAAAGTTTTTCGTATTGAAAACGGCAATGCAACTGAATATCTCAATAACTTGAAAAATGCAAATGGTGTGTTAGCGGTAAACAATGATGTGTATGTTCTTGCAAGCGGAACTTTATATAAAGCAGCTGCAAATAAAAAATTAACTATTATCACCAATGGTATGGATGAAAGTACGGATGGTGTAGAGCAGACTTCTGATGGTAATTTTATTGTCTCATGCTGGAATGGGATTGTATATTATGTACAGCAAAACGGAATTAAACAAACATTGTTTGATACAAGAGCGCAAAAAATAAGTTCTGCTGATATTGGTTATGATGCACAGAATAAAATTATTTATGTGCCTACTTTTTTTGGAAAAAGTATAGTAGCGTATCAACTAAAATAAAGAAAGAATTTAATGAAGCTTTTGCATTGCCTGGTGTAACGAATTAATAGCTATGAAGGGCGAAGGTGTTTGATTAAGGCAAGCAGATTGTTTACACATACGCTGTAACTAAAATTATTATCTCGGCTAATAGCCATTAGCTTAATAAAATTTCTAATCTACTTATATGAAAATAATAATGATTGCTGCTTTTTTATTGTTGGGTTCATACCTGCATGCACAAGATACCACTGGTATTAAACATGATAGCATACCTGCTGCATTTAATGGCGGACAAAAAGCGTGGCGTCATTTCCTGGAAAAAAACCTACATCCGGAAACACCTGCTGTTAATGGTGCAAAGCCGGGTGTTTATGTAGTAGTAATTAGTTTTTTGGTTGATACTGCAGGTAAAGTATCTGAAGTGAGGGTTATAAATGATCCGGGTTATGGTATGGCTGAAGATGTGCTAAAAGCTTTTTCGCATACGCCTGATTGGATACCAGCTACCATTGATAGCAGGCCTGTTATGTACAGGCAGAAACAAAATTTTACTTACCAGGTGAGTGAGCAGTAACTAATAAGGTGATCAATTTTTATAAGATTGCTAAACTTATAAATACAAAAGATTACTTGCAGATAGCAGGTTTAGCTGTTTGCATAACTCCGATTAAATGTATGGCTAACAAAGCTGCGGAAGAAAAAGCTGAAAA
>JAICKT010000044.1 GCA_025927795.1 Parafilimonas sp.
AAAAGTTTGCTGCTTGTAATTGTAAAGCCCGCATCATTTAAAGCAACTTCAAAAGGAACAGAAGGTTCTATTGTTATGAAACGTTTTAAGCTGTCTTCAAGAACAGGTTCAGAAGTGTTTACGGTAATTGTTCCTTCGCTGCCATTATGATTTGAAATAATGCCTGTAACTGCAAGATTAAATCTTGAAGGAATAGAATCAACGATAGTGGTATCATTAGCAGAAATGTATTTACTGTGATTAACAGAAATGCCTTTATTCATTTTTATTGTAAGCGGCGTTTCTTCATCACGATTACTAACCGGCGAAAACTGAATTGATAAAGTTTTTCCTGCGCCTTCATTCGCTGTCATAATACTTATTGCATTTCCGTTTGAACTTAATTGCAGATGTGATGTGGCTTCATTCAATTTTACTTCATAATTAAAATTTAAATCAAGCTGCACCATAACATTCGATGTGTTTTTACCCCGTGTATAAGAAAGATGCGTATCCGTAATTCTTAATGGCGCTGTATGAAAATGAAATGATTCTTTATCAAATGAATATTTTTTTGCGCTTCGGTTTAGTATAAATGAAGTAAGTGTTGCGGTATATTCTGTGCCCGGCTGAAAACCCTGTGATGGCGAAAACATTAATTCACTTGAACTATTCCATTTAAACATTCCTTTTACTGCAGGATTAAATTCAATATAATCTGTACTGTCCCACGATTGTAAAAGACTATCCGGATAAATATCTTTATTAAATGCAAACACAAGATTTTGCTGCTGTTCAATTTCACCATCAAAATTTTTGTACTTAACAATCAGTTCGTTTTTGGTTGTATTGCATGATATGCAAAAAAATAGGCACCCAATCAAAAAGACGGATACCCAAAGTATAAACTTCATAAGCAATGTATATGTATTAAAATTAGTGCTTGAAATGAATAAAAATGTTTTGTAAATTATTTATTTTTTAAAGAAACATACTTACTTTTTTTATTGTTTGGTATTTTATTTTTTAGTTAGTTGCATTTTTAATAGACTGTAAATTCTTATATAATTACATTTACTTAAATAGAATTCGAATACATGAATCAACCAAAAAAATTATTTCCCAAAACTCCTACAGGCATTAATGGACTTGACGAAATTACAGAAGGCGGTTTTCCAAAAGGCCGCCCTGTACTTGTTTGCGGAAGCGCAGGTTGTGGTAAAACTTTAATGGCAATGCAATTTCTTGTAAAAGGAATTATTGAGTACAATGAGCCTGGAGTGTTTATGAGTTTTGAAGAAACTGTAAAAGACTTAGCGCAAAATGTAAGCTCGTTAGGTTTTAATTTAGATAAGCTGGCTGCCGATAACAAACTAAGGATCGATTATGTGCGAATTGAAAAAACCGAAATTGAAGAAACGGGAGAATATGATCTTGAAGGATTATTTATAAGATTAAATCATGCAATTAATTCAATTGGTGCGAAGAGGGTAGTACTTGATACAATTGAATCATTGTTTGGCGGAATAGAAAACGCCGGGCTGTTACGTTCAGAAATACGAAGGCTGTTTCAATGGTTAAAAGACAAAGGCGTTACTACTATTATTACCGGCGAACGCGGGGATGGAACATTAACGCGGCATGGCTTGGAAGAATATGTTTCTGATTGCGTAATATTATTGGATTTTAGGGTTATTGACCAGATTGCAACACGCCGCTTAAGAATAATTAAATACAGGGGTTCTATGCATGGCTCGAATGAGTATCCTTTCTTGATTGATGAAAATGGTATTGCCGTATTACCAATTACTTCTTTAAAATTGGATCATAGCGTTTCTACCGAAATAATTTCCACGGGGCTTCCGGCGCTTGATAAATTATTTCAGGCAAATGGCTTTTATAAAGGAAGCAGCGCTTTGGTAACAGGCACAGCAGGTACAGCTAAAACAACACTTGCCGCATATTTTGCATTAAGCAGTTGCAGGCGCAAAGAGCGCGTACTTTATTTTTCATTTGAAGAATCGCCTGACCAGTTAATAAGAAACATGATGTGTGTAGGTATTAATCTTAAGCCTTATGTTAAATCAAAATTATTAGTTGTGCATTCTTCACGTCCTTCATTGCAAGGGCTTGAAATGCACCTATTGGTATTGCATAAATTAATAGAGAGTTTAAAACCGAAAACAGTAATTGTTGATCCCATCAGCAGTTTAATTACAATCGGCACGAACAGTGAAGTAAGAGCCATGCTTGTAAGATTGCTTGACATGCTTAAAGTAAATGCAATAAATGCAATGTTTACTGCACTTACACATCAGCCTATAAATGAAACAATGGATTTGTCAGTAGATGCTGTTTCTTCACTGGCTGATACCTGGATAAAATTGAAAAATGAAGAAGAAAGCGGAAACCGGATGAGAAATCTTTTAATAGTAAAATCACGCGGTATGGGACATTCTAATCAAATGTGGAATTTTTTAATTACTGATAAAGGCATACAGTTAAATTCAAAAGAAGTAATCACAAAAAAAAATAATACTGATGCAATTGCATCAGGCAATAAAACAAAAAGAAAAAAATTTAGTGCAGTTATTATCTAAAAAAATTCGCCTGATAATTGATAATAAAATTTAAGTGCAATAGTCTATGGCAAAAGAGCAAAAATGGGAACTGAGGTTATATATAGCAGGTCAAACACCTAAATCGGTTCTTGCTTTACAAAATATAACGAAATATTGCAAAGAGCATCTGGAAGGCAGGTACTCTATTGAAATAGTTGACTTGCTGAAGAATCCGCAATTAGCAGCAGGCGACCAAATATTTGCAATACCAACATTGGTACGAAAAGTGCCTGAACCAATAAGGAAAATCATCGGCGACCTTTCTAATGAAGAACGGGTGCTTGTTGGTTTAAATATTCGCCCATTATCCTCTAAAACAAAAACATGAAAAAGAAAATTCCTGAAAACATTATTGTTGAAAACAAACTTGTTCTTCAGCTTTATGTCTCAGGCATGTCCCCAAAATCTATGGAAGCAATTGAAAATATAAAACAGTTATGCGATGAACATCTTAACGAGGCATTCGAACTTGAAATAATAGACATTTATAAAAATCCTGAAGTAGCTTCTCGGCAACAAATTGTGTTTAGCCCTTCGCTTATTAAGAGTCTTCCCTTACCCAAAAAAACATTAGTGGGAAATTTTGCGGATAAAGAAAAAGTGATTAAAGCATTAGGCATCGCCTTCAAAAATTAAGTTATGGAGGTAAATTCAAAAGACGAGCTATTATTAAGAATTGAAGAACTTGAAAATCGCCTTGCTGAATCTGAACAATTGATTGAAGCAATTAAAGCGGGTGAGGTTGATGCTTTTGCAGTTAATTTGGATAACAAGGCTGAAGTGTTTACACTGCAAACTGGAGATTATGCTTATCGTGTTTTGATAGAAAAAATTGGAGAAGGTGCTTTAAACTTGTCAGAAGATGGTTTAATAGTTTATACCAATACTTATTTTTTTGAATTGATTAATTTATCTTATGAAAATGTGGTTGGATGTTTTTTTACTGATTTCGTGCATACAGATTCACAAGAAAAATTTAATGCATTATTTCAGCAGGCATTAAAAGGAAGCAGTAAAGGCGAAATTAAATTATCTGTTAACGGCAAAATTATTCCTGTTTACATTTCACTTACTTCACTGCAGCCAAGGCTGGCTACAGTAGGTATTATTATTACTGATTTTACCGAAAAGAAAAAAAACGAAGAGCTTATTTTAAAATACCAGGAAGATCTTGAAGCAAAAAACTTTGAGCTTTCTCAAAGCAATACAGAGCTTGCTTCATTTGCTTATGTTGCTTCACATGATCTGCAGGAGCCGTTGCGTAAAATACAAACTTTTTCAAACCGCATTCTTGAAATGGAATATGAAAGTTTTTCAGTGAATGCAAAAAATTATTTTCAACGTATAACCGGCGCTTCTAAGCGAATGCAAAATCTTATAAATGCATTACTTAATTATTCACGGGCAAACACATCTGAAGTTATATTGGTGCCAACTGATTTAAATAGTATTATCGAAGAAGTAAAAAATAATTTAAGTGAACTGATAGAAGAAGATAATATTATCATTGAAACATCAGCACTTCCAACGTTAAATATTATACCAATTCAGTTTAACCAGCTTTTTTCAAATATTATATTGAATGCAATAAAATACAGAAAGCAGGATGAAAGTGTTGTAATAAAAATAAGCGCAGAAATTATTTCTTCAGATAAAATACAGAAGCAAGTATCTTTTACAAGTGATAGATACTGGAAGATAAAAATATCAGATAACGGCATTGGGTTCGAACAACAATTTGCCAATAAAATTTTTGAATTGTTTCAGCGATTGCATGGCAGAAGCGAATATGAAGGCACAGGTATAGGACTTGCTATCTGTAAAAAAATTGTTCAGAATCATCATGGATTTATAGAAGCTATCGGACAGCCGGACATTGGTTCAACTTTTAATATTTATCTGCCTGCATAACCATAAAAGCTTTTGAAGAAAACATAATTATATTACATTTCTTCGCTTGAACTTATTCCTGGGAAAAACCAGTTGTATGTACAGAATCACACAGGCAAAAACAATTTGTAGTTTAAGCTAATTGAGCTGTTGATAATGTTTAGTAAGAAAATGCATTGTTAATTCAAACTAATTTTTTCCCCGTTCAGGCAACTAATATTCTTATTGAACCTGTTTTATTTTCAAAGAAGCTAAAACAAATAAATTTTTGCAAATGCAACGTTGGAAAAGAGTAGTTCTTTGGATAATTGTAATAGTAGTATTATCAGGATTTGGCTATGCATATTATATATGGAATAAACCGGCGAGAGATGTATCAAAAGAAAAAGGAATTAAAATAACGGCAGTTGCAATTTTTGATTCGTTTGCAAACAATGAGCAGGCTGCAAATATTTCTTTTTTAAACAAAACAGTTGAAGTAACGGGTACAGTTACCAATGTAAAAACCAACCAGGCAGGCAATACTGTAGTTTATCTTAAATCTGATGATCCGGTGTTTGGCGTTAATTGTACATTTAAACAAAACCCCGGAAAAATTATTAAAGGTGAGCATATTACTTTTAAAGGAATATGCACCGGATATTTAAGTGATGTGGTAGTTAACCAGGGCGTATTAGTTAAATAAAAAAAGGATTAAATTATAATTCACATAAATGCTTAAAAAATTTGTTTTTGTTGTTACAGGCATGCTTGTTTGTATAATAATATTTCAGGGGTGTTTTTATGATAAGGCTGATCAACAGTATCCTTCAACAGGTAATTGCGATACTACAGGAATAACTTATAATGTAGAAATAAAAGCCATACTTGATGCGAACTGTAAAGACTGTCATAACGGAACTGCCTCAATAAGCGGAATTGACTTGTATGATTATTCAACTATGTCTGGTCTTGCATTAGATGGGCAATTTACTTATGGCACATTGCTTTCCGCTGTAATGCATCAGGGTGGCGCGCCTTTTATGCCTAACGGCAGGCCAATGTTACAGGATTGTGATATTAAAAAAATTGCTGCGTGGGTGCATGGTGGTGCACCTGAACAATAATCAATAAAGGTTTATTATGAAAAATTTTTTTGCTGCATTTGTTTTAATTTTTCTCTTTGGATTCAAAGGGTTTACTCAAACTTATATTACCCGCAACGGCAATATTTCTTTTTCCTCACATACAGCATTGGAAGATGTAGAAGCTGAGAACAATGAAGCGGCAAGTGTTTTAAATGCGGCTACAGGAGATTTGGAATTTAAGGTTGCTGTAAAAAGCTTTCATTTTAAAAAAACAGCAATGGAAGATCATTTTAATGATGACGATTATATGGCTTCCGAAAAATATCCGAAAGCAGGTTTCAAAGGAAAAATCACAAATATTTCTTCCGTTAATTTTTCGAAAGATGGTGTTTATAATGTTTCCGTTACCGGCGATCTTACAATTCGGGATGTAACCAAACCTATATCAGCAGATGGAACAATAACAGTAAAAGGAGGTAATATTACTGTTGCATCAACGTTTACAATAAAGCGAAAAGAATATAATGTTATTGGTGAAGCGTTTGTTCAGAAAAAAATCGGCGAAGACATACAGATTACAGTGAACTGTGCATACGAAAAACAATAATAATTTTTATGAGAAAGAAATATAAACTGCTTATTCTTATTTTGATTTTTTGTTCTGTAAAAACATTTAGCCAGGATACCAATCTTGATTCGATACTTGATGAGCAGATGAAAGCAAAAACTAAAAATCAAACGCAGTACACTGAAGCTACTTTTAAAACCACACGGTTGATAGATGGCCACACTGTTGAAACTACGCAGGCAGGTGTGCTTGATTTAAAAGTATCGCATCGTTTTGGCACACTTAACCAGGGCTTTTATAATATGTTTGGTTTTGATGTTGCCTCAATGCGCATCGGGCTTGATTATGGTCTTACCAACAGGCTTACTGTTGGGGGTGGCAGAAGCACTTTTGAAAAACAATACGATGGCTTTTTAAAGTATCGCTTATTACGGCAATCAGAAGGCAAAAAAAATATGCCGGTATCTGTTACGCTTTTATCTTCTGTAATGTTTGAAACAGATACAATAGCCCTTAAAACAGAAAAAGAAATTTCGGTAAGTCCACGCACCTCTGATAAATTTTCTTATGCTTACCAGGTTTTAATAGGCAGAAAATTCAACCCAAATTTTTCATTACAATTAGCACCTACATTAATTCATGAAAATATAGTTGACAGCGCGTTTAATCCTAACGATCTTTTTGCTGTTGGTGCGGGAGCAAGGTTTAAATTAACGCAACGGTCCAGTATAAATGTTGAGTATTATTATCAATTGCCAGGAAGTAAATTACCCGGCACTTATAATACATTTTCTATAGGTTACGAAATTGAAACCGGCGGTCATGTTTTTCAATTGCACTTCAGTAATTCTACAGGCATGACAGAAAGAACTTTTATTGCTGAAAATACAGGGCGGTGGAGCAAAGGGGATATACATTTTGGGTTTAATATTTCACGCGTATTTACAATTAAAAAGCCCAAACAGCTTAAAATGTAAGCTGTCTGAAATGTAATAGTTATCTTGAGCACAGGAATTATTATAAGCTCATGTTTCAACGATTACCTTTTAAACGCTACTGTATTTTCTTATTGATATTAACGATGGCAGCTTCGGGTTTTAGAAAGCAGCCTTCCCAGCTTTATCTGACTACAAGTGGAAAAATTTCTTTCAGAAGTGATGCGCCGCTTGAAGTAATACGCGCTTCTTCTACTGACCTGATTGGCTTGATTGACATTACGAAAGGGAATTTTTCTTTTAAGATACAGGTGCATTCGTTCCAGGGCTTTAATAGCCCGTTGCAGAAAGAACATTTCAATGAAAATTATATGGAATCTGATAAATATCCTGAAGCTTCTTTTAAAGGAAAAATTATTGAAGACGTTGATCTTTCTGTTGACGGTGCTTACCAGGTACGCACAAAAGGTATCTTAACTATACATAACGTACCGCAGGAAAGAATTATACAAAGTGATGTAACGGTTAAAAAAAATATTATTACAGTTCATAGTGCTTTTACAGTATTATTAAGTGATCACAATATTCCTATTCCGATGGTGGTTAATCAAAAACTTGCGAATGAAATTAAGGTTGAAGTAAATGCAACGCTGGAACCAAGATGAGGAAATATTACTTACATATATTTTTGCTGATTATAATCATTGCAAATACGCTTTCCTTGTCTGCACAGGTTTTTAAAAGCAAACTTTATTTGCTTGATAATGATGAATCAGATAAACCTAAAATTCTTACACTTTATCAAAACAGTAACGGGCTGATATTATGCGGCACATCAAAAGGTTTATATCGCTTTGATGGTTTTGATTTTTTGCCTTTCACATCACAAATAAAAATTGATGCAGCCGTTACGGCTGTTTTTGAAACAAAAGACAAGCGAACACTTATTGGTTTTAGTAATGGATATATTGGTGAACTTAAATCTAATACAATACAATTATTAAATTTCGAAGAAGGTTTCCCAAAAGTTTCAATTAAATCTATTACGCAGGATAGCAGTGGAATTATATGGTTGGGTACAGCAGGAGAAGGTGTTTACTATATCAAAAATAATAAGCTGTATAATATTAATGAAGATGATGGTTTAAGTGATAATTACATTTATAAGCTTGTTTATTTTCCTCAGCATGGCGTTATTGCAGCTTCAGACAGAGGCGTAAATATCTGCTCAGTTAATAATGGTAAAAAACATATAAGCACTTATACATCTAAAAATGGTTTGCCTGATAACATTGTAAGAAGTGTTTTTCTTGAAGATGAAAATCATCTCTGGCTTGGTATGCAGGATGCCGGTATTACAATGCTTAATAAAGGCTTTTCTAATCATGTTCAGTTTACAAAATGGAATTATGGTCAGGTAAATGATTTGCTTGTTGATGCTTCAAAAATTTATGTAGCAACAGAAGATTCTTCTTTAATAACTTTTGATTATAACGAAAGCAAATCTTCATTCAATAAAATTTATTCGGATAATACTATTTCAAAAATAACCTGCCTGTTTAAAGACCGTGAAGGGAATATTTGGGCTGCCGGCGATAATGAATTGTTGCGGATAGGTAAAGCGGGTTTACAGGAAATGTATAAGCTTACAGCAGAACAGGCAAAGCAAGTGCATTGTCTGCATTATACAAATGATTCTGCATTGTGGTTTAATATTCCGGGCGGTCTTACAAGGTTATATAAAAAAGAAGGTGAGTGGAAAAGTGAAAATTTTATGTTGCCTGATTTTGCAAACACAACCATCAGTGCTTTATATGAAGACCCGCACAATAACCTTTGGGCAGGTTCATTGGGAAAAGGCATTGAAATTTTTAATCACGAAACAAAAACACTGCACAAATTAGATGAGCCTTTGCTTGCTAACAGCAATACAATTACAATTACGGGCGGTGAAGATGCTATTTGGATATCGGGTTTGGAAGGCGTGGTACGTATAAAACCGGATGGCGATAAATATACCTACACAAATTTTACTGATACTACAGGCATAGGTAATAAATATGTTTATAATATTCTTTGCGATAATAGTAAACGTGTTTGGTTTGCAACTGATGGTGATGGCATTTCTATGCTTGATGAAGATGGAAAATTTTATCATTTTAAAAATCGTAAAGGCTATACCGGCAATGTTGTTTATAAAGTAATCCAGGATAGATATGGGAATATATGGTATGCTACTTATAGTAAAGGCGTTATTAAATACGATGGTAAAACGTTTACACCTTTTACTACCAGCCAGGGTTTAAGCGAAATGGCAGTTTCGGGTTTGCTTAATGCAGGAAATTATATTGCCGTAATACATAAAAATACTATTGATATAATTGATCCTGAAAATGGTAACATATCTTATATTGATAAATCATACACATCGCTCAACATTAATACAGATTTAAACGCATGCACAAGCGATAAAACCGGAAGTATTTATTTTATTTCGGGTAATACTATTTACAGTTATCATGTTGATGCAGCAACAGTGCAGCAACCTACAATTAATATAGATAAGGCAGAATTATTTTTGAATGATATTAAAACTGCAAGTGATTATACATTCCGCTATAATCAGAATAATCTTAGTTTTTATTTTACGGGAATATATTATTCAGAGCCGGAGAAAATTCAGTATCAGTATAAATTAGATAGTTATGATAAAGAATGGGTAAATACAAAAGACAGGGTAAAAAATTTTCCAAACCTGCCGCCCGGCGAGTACACATTTAGAGTAAGAGTTTCGCTTAATAAAAATTTTACAAATGCTTCTGAAGCTTCTTTTTCTTTTGTAATAAAAAAGCCATTCTGGATGCAGATTTGGTTTATTATTATTGCTGCTTTAATTATTGGTGCACTGCTGTATTTGTTTATAAAGCAAAGAGAAAAACGTATCAACAATCTCAATACATTAAAAAATCAAAAAATTCAATCACAACTTGAAACATTGCGCAACCAGGTTAATCCGCATTTTCTTTTCAACAGCTTTAATATACTTGTTTCAGAAATTGAAAATAATCCAGAAGATGCTGTAATTTATACAGAGCGGCTTTCAGATTTTTATCGCAGTCTTATTCAGCACAGAGAAAAAGATATTATTCCTTTGGAAGATGAATTAAACACACTTAACGATTATATTTTTCTCCAGGAAAAAAGATTTGCTTCAGGTCTTGCAATACAAATTGATATAAAGCCTGAAATAATTGAATCATCTTATATACCACCGCTGGTTTTACAAATGCTGGTTGAAAATGCAGTTAAGCATAATATTGTTTCAAAAGAAGTACCATTAAGTATTTATATAAAAGATGTTGATGAAGATTGTCTTGCTGTGCGCAATAATATCAATAAGAAAATGCAGCCGGAAAGAAGAAGCGGTCTTGGTTTGCAGAATATACAAAAAAGATATGCACTGCTGCATGCAAAACAAGTTTCTATTGAAAGTGATGAGAATTATTTTACAGTTAAAATCCCGCTAATAAAAAAATAATATGATTAAAGTTTTAATCCTCGAAGATGAAGATGCGGCTTCAGCACGACTTAAAAAAATGGTAGCTGAAATTTTACCTGAAGCCGAATTTCTTGCAATTATTCCGGGTGTAAAGCAGGGCCTGGAATGGTTTACTGCAAACAAAAATCCTGATTTAATTTTTGCAGATATACAATTAAATGATGGTACCAGCTTTGATATATTTACACAGGTTGAAACGCAAAGCCCTGTTATATTTACTACAGCTTACGATGCTTACGCACTTAATGCTTTTAAGTTAAACAGCGTTGACTATTTACTAAAACCTATTAAAAAAACAGACCTTACAATAGCTATTGAAAAATTTAAACATCTTCATTATTCTGACAATAAAAAAGAAAGCGGCAACCTGCAGCAGTTATTGCAGGCATTGCAAAAAACACAACAATATAAACAGCGTTTTGTTTTGCGAATAGGTGAGCACATGAAAGTAATTGAAGTACCAGACATTGCTTATTTCTATACAGAAAACAAAGCAAATTTTATTATAACTAAAGATGGCAAAAGGTATCTTTCAGATAATAATCTCGACCAGCTTGAAAGTATGCTTGATCCTAAATTATTTTTTCGCATAAACCGCCAGTTTATAATTGGTTATTCTTCTATTGCAGAAATGTTTTCTTATTCCAAATCGAGAGTATTACTAAAATTAAATCCGCCCAGTAAACTTGATACAATTGTAAGCACAGAAAGATCTGCAGCATTTAAAGCATGGCTCGGCGGCGAATAATATTCCGAAGCTTTTATTGAAATTTATTTTATATAGACTTTTCGGGTAACTTTATCTTCAGTGAAAAACATAATCAAACTTCTGATAGTAAGTGCGGTTTTAACTGCATCATGTACGCGTGAAATAGAAGTAACTGTGAATAACACTATTAATAATTCAACCACTGTAACAGGTGATTTTATCTTAACAAAATTTACAAACAAAAATTCTGGCGACGACAATGCCGCAGAGTATAACGGGTATATATTTTCATTTAATGTTGAAGGGAAAATTACTGTTGTAAACAATAATCAAACAGCGCTGGGTACTTATACAGAAACCTATTCGTATGATGGTAATCCCGAAAAACTTGGACTTTATTTCAGCAATAAACCTTTAAGTTATCTTAATAAAAGTTGGCAGGTAAGTTTTCTTTCTGATGATGCTATACATTTAACCGATGTTTCTACAGGAGAAATACTTGAATTTACTGCTCAATAAATGCTAATTGCATTAGCCTGCGTCTTCTTCTCATAAGTACATAAGATTAGCAAAGTATGGTTGGCGATGATTAATGTATCTCTGTTCAACATCGTTTTTTTCCTGTTCAAATCATTTCATTTCATCATGCTTTTTTATTCAGGCATTTTTACTGCATAAATAAAAAACATGAAAACAACAGCAAGCCTGATATTAATTGCAGTAATTATAATCACATCCTGCACACGCAATACAACAACACCAAAAAATAATAACGGCAACAGCAGCAATTCAACTTCTGTAACCGAAAATTTTATCATTACAAAATTTACTGATAATAATTTAAGTGAAAATAAAACCGCAGATTTCTACGGATACACATTTGTATTTACCAGCGATGGGAAAATTAATGCTCTAAAGAACGGTGTTGCTTTGACAGGCAGCTATACCGAAAAGCCCTCGCATGAAGGCGAAGGCGCAAAACTGAATATTATTTTTAGTAATGCGCCTTTAAATGAACTTAATAAAAACTGGCAGATAAATCTTATTTCTGATGAAACAATACATTTAAGCGATGACGACGCATCTTCAAATGAAGTGCTTGAATTTACTGTGCAATAAACTTTGTGTGTACAAATATTTGCGCTGAATTATGTATTCAGTTTATAACTTTTATCAGACTTATAAATATTGTTTTTGATGGCAGCATCTAATTCATCCGCTTCCTTTTTAGCAAGCGTTAATAACTGAACACTATAAGGATCCTGGTTTTTTGTTTCAAGTGTTAAGGTTAGCAGGCTTTGAATATTTGTAAGCGGGCGTCTTACAATATGCGATTGTGTGAATGATATTTCGCGCAGCACATTATTTTGCCGTTCAATTTTTGTTATAGCGGGCAGAAAAATAAACCTTACTTCTATAATAATAAGGATAATTGAAATACAAAGAATGCAAATTTCTTTCAATCGGAAATTTTTTACTTCTTCATTGGAATAGCCAGTTAAATTAGCAGTAAAATTATCCAGTTGCAATAAATAAAGATTTTGCGCATTCAAAAGATTAACAAAATTTCCGCCATTGTTATTTAAAATATTATGCTCCAGTTCCCGCGAAAAATTAATGTAAGCAACATCAAGTTTATGATACTGCAGTATTAATTCATTTTTTAAAGGTGTAATATTCAAAGTAGCATCTCCGTATAACAAAACATGCTGTAACCTTGTAAATGAATTTATAAGGCTGTCAAGTGGCGGCCCTGATATTTGTCCTTCCAAATTATCGGCGGCAATAGAATTTATAATTTGTTGCGATAAACTTCTTTGGGTTGATATAATTTTCATAGCTGCCGCGTCCATATTTAATTTGTTGGATGAGCTAACAATAAAAAAATACGATAATAAGAACAATAATATAATTGAAATGGTCATGCCTGCAAGCGGGCGTAATAAAGGGTGCCTTTGTTTAAAAGGTGGTTTCATGTACCTGGATATTGGTTTAGAAAAAAGACTAACGCAAAAATAAAATTAATTAGTGTATTAAGCGGTTTTTAAATTATATTCTTTCAGCAAAACCTTAATTTAAAAGTGAACAATTGTTACTGTACTTACGCTTGTGTATAGCCATTATATAAATCTCGGGTCTTTATCATTCCATTCTTAAACAGTTTGTCCGATACCGGACTTTTTTTAAAAGTTAAAAATCAATAATCTTCTTATTTCTAACACTTTACGTTTGGCATTTGTATTGAAAAACAAATAACCAAATTTCATTGAATGGATAAGGTTATTGAAGAAGAAGTAAAACTAAAAAAGAAGAGAAAAACTTTTTCTTATGTGCTGATAAGCGTTGCGATTCTGGTTGCAGCAATATGGATGGTGCGTTTTTCATTTGCTTCCACTTTAAAAAAATCAAGTATTACAACTGCTGTTGTTGAAAGAGGTGATATTGAAAATACGATTAATGCAACAGGAGAAATTTTACCGGAGTTTGAAGAAATCATTACGAGTCCAATAAATGCTTCTATTCAAAATGTGGTGATGGATGCCGGAAACAGGGTACAAGCTGGGCAATCAATATTAACGTTGGATAAAACTGCTGCACAAACAGAATACGATAAAGAAAAATTTGAGCTTGAATCCAAACGAAACGAAATAGCAAAATTAAAACTTGATTTGAACAAAAGTTTTTACGACATCAAATCAAACAATGACATAAAACAACTGCGCATAAATTCTTTGGAGGCTGATGTTGAAAATGCAAAGCGTTTATATAAAGCAGGCGGCGGAACAAAAGAAGATGTTGATAAAGCTGAGCTTGATTTAAAAGTAGCGAATCTTGAAAAACAACAATTAGAAAATGAAATAAAAAGCAAGCAGCAAACTATGCAGCTTGAAATTCGTGAAGCTGAGCTTGCTGCTGACGTAGAAGAAAATAATCTGCATGATTTAGAGCGTAAATTAAAAGCAGCAAATATTACTGCTTCACGTGCTGGTGTTGTAACGTGGATAAACAAAAATATTGGCGCTGCTGTACATGAAGGCGAATCAATTGCACGGATTGCAGACCTGAGCAGCTTTAAAGTTACCGGCAGTATTTCTGATAATTATCTTGACCAGTTGCATAACGGAATGCCGGCAATCATTCTTATTAATGAAACGCAGGTTCGCGGAACGGTTTCAAATATTTATCCATCTGTACAAAATGGAATTGTTTCGTTTGATGTTCGGCTTGATGAGCAAAACAATAAAATGTTGCGACCGAATATGAAAGTAGATGTTTACCTCGTAACAGATTCGCACAGCAATGTTTTAAGAGTAGCAAACGGAACTGCGTTTAAAGGCGCATCAACACAAGACATTTTTGTTTTACAGAATGGAAAAGCTGAAAAAAGAACCGTGCACATAGGCATGAGCAATTTTGATTATGTAGAATTAAAAGATAATGTAAAGCAAGGTGATGTTGTAATAACATCAGACATGAGCGATTATAAAAATTCAAAGGAAGTAACGATTAAAAATTGATGATGAGAACTGTGTTTACAATAATTTTTATTTTAATTGTTTGCAGGATTTTCTGCCAGGAAGTAAATGATACAATTCATTTGTCCTTGCAACAGGTTGTTGAAATGGCGAAACAAAAATCAATTGCATCGAAACAAGCTGTTACAGTTAAAGAAACAAAATATTGGGAGTGGAAAACATACAAATCAAATTATCAACCGCAGCTATCGTTGAATGGAATTTTACCCGGCTACAGTAAATCTTTTATTGAAGTAGTACAACCAAATGGCACAGTAGAATTTCAGCCGGTGCATAATGATAACGCATCACTCAATATGTCTTTCAGTCAAAGTATTGCTGCAACCGGAGGAACAATTTTCGGCACAACACAATTGCAACGCTTTGATGACTTCGATAGAAAAAATACTTTGTATAACAGCGTGCCGTATGGCATCGGTTACAGTCAACCAATATTTCAATTCAATCAATTAAAATGGGATAATAAAATAGAACCATTAAAATATAATGAAAGCAAACAGGCTTATGTTGAATCAATGGAGCAGATTGCAATTGTTGCCAGCGGTTATTTTTTTGATTTATTATTAGCGCAGGTAAATTTTCAAATAGCAGATACAAATCTTGTAAACACAAAAAATATTTTGCGTATAGCAAATGAGAAATTAGACATTGGTAAAATATCCAAGAATGAGATTTTGCAATTGCAGCTTGAACAATTAAATGCAGAAAAAGCAGTTGGTATTGCAAGGCGTGATATGGAAATTGCTACATTAAATCTTCGCACATATGCAGGATTGCAAAACACAGATAAAATTGCGCTTCAATTGCCTGAATCAACAATTGACATGAATGTTGAAACTGATAAAGTTTTGAAGGAGGCTTATGAAAACAGAAGTGATGCTATTGCTTTTGTGCGTCGTATTGCAGAAGCAAAACGCGATGTGGCAAAAGCAAAAGGCGATAACGGTTTAAATGCAACATTAACTGCTAACCTTGGTTATTCAAAAAGCGCAAGCACCATTTCAAAAGTGTATCATTCGCCGCAAGATCAGCAGTTGTTGCAACTTGAATTTAATATACCAATTCTTGATTGGGGAAGATCAAAATCGAGAACAAATACAGCAGCAGCAAATTTGAAGTTTACAGAATATGCAGTGGAACAAGACAAGCAAACATTTACGCAGGAAATTGTAACGCAGGTAACATTGTTTGATATGATGAAAGATCAACTTGTACTTACTGCAAAAGCAGACAGCATTGCAAGTGAAAAATATGAGATTGCAAAAGAAAAATATGTGCTCGGTAATTTAAGCATCACAGATTTAAGCATTGCTTTCCAGGAAAAAGACCAGGCTAAAAGAGATTATATTTCTGCGTTGCGTGATTTCTGGAGTGCTTATTATGAGCTGCGTTATTTATCATTATACGACTTTGAAAAGAGTGAAAAAATTACTTATCAATAAAAAAAATTTTATGACAGAACTGCAAACAAAACAAAAATCAAATCATCATCAAGTTCAAACAAAAGCTATGATACATTTAAAAAATATCGAAAAAGTTTATCGCACGGATACAGTGGAAACACTTGCATTAAACAGCGTAACGCTTGATATTGCTGCAGGCGAATTTCTTTCCATCAT
>JAICKT010000140.1 GCA_025927795.1 Parafilimonas sp.
CGCTTGCAGGAATTACTCGAAGAAACGCAATCGCAATCAGAAGAATTACAATCGCAACATTCAGAATTAGAAAATATAAATGCTGAACTTGAAATGCAGGCAGAAAAGCTGCAGGCTTCTGAAGAAGAATTAAAAGTGCAGCAGGAAGAATTGCAGCAGGCTAACCAGGAATTGGAAGAACGAAGCAGGTTGCTCGAAGAAAAAAATGAACTGATAATGGAGCGCAACCTTGAAGTGCAGGCAAAAGCAAAAGAGCTTGAAATAAGCACAAGATATAAATCAGAATTTCTTGCAAACATGTCTCATGAATTAAGAACGCCGCTTAATTCTATTTTGCTTTTATCAAGATTACTTGCTGAAAATACTCAAAGTAATTTAAGCAGCGACCAGGTTGAATACGCTAATGTAATTCAGAACTCAGGCAACAGTTTGCTGACATTAATAAATGAAATACTTGATCTTTCAAAGATAGAAGCAGGTAAAATGGAGCTTGAATTTACTGACTTTAATGTTCGTGATCTGGCTAATGAATTACATTCTTTATTTCAACCCATTGCAAAAGACAAGGATATTTCTTTTAATATACATGTGCAAAACAATGTTGTTCAAAAAATAGAAACAGATCGTTTGCGGCTTGAACAAATTATGCGTAACCTTATTTCCAATGCTTTAAAATTTACAAAGCATGGTTCGGTTACTGTTGATATTACAAGTAACGATACTACAATTTCATTTGCGGTTAAGGATACAGGAATTGGAATATCAAAAGAAAAACATCAAACTATTTTTGAAGCTTTTCAGCAGGCAGATGGTTCTACACGAAGACAATACGGCGGCACAGGTCTTGGCTTATCAATAAGTCGCCAACTGGCAAAATTTTTAGGTGGAGAAATAGTATTAAACAGCGAAGAGGGAAAAGGCAGCGAGTTTATACTTACCATTCCGTTAAATAAAAGCATAGTTTATAAAGCCGCAGAAAAAGAAATTGAAACTTCTGCACCTCCGGAAATAATTGTTGAAAATAACAGCCGGCAATTTGTTTCTAATGTTATACCTGCATCAATACCGGATGATAGGGATAATATAAATACAAATGATAAAGTAATATTGATTGTTGAAGACGATATAATATTTGCAAAATCGTTGCTTCAATTCTCACGAAGAAATAATTACAAAGGTGTAGTTGCAGTAAGAGGTGATGAAGGTGTTGCATTTGCTGAAAAATATCATCCCGTTGGTATTTTGCTCGATATTCAATTGCCTGTTAAAAATGGTTGGGAAGTAATGAAAGAATTAAAAGCGAACCCATTTACGCGCCATATTCCGGTGCATATTATGTCTGCTTTTGATTCAAAAACTAAAAGTTTGTCAGAAGGCGCAAGTGATTTTATTAATAAGCCTGCAATATTTGATAAAATGAGCGAAATTTTTAAGAAGATAGAAGAGGCATTAAGCCGCCATCCGCAAAAAGTTCTTATTGTTGAAGAAAATATAAAACATGCGCAGGCACTTGCATATTTTTTAGAAACAAGCAACATTGTTTCAGAAATAAAAAATTCAGTTGAAGATACCATAGAGGCGCTTAGCAATAAAGATCTTGACTGCGTAATTCTGGATACAGGCTCATACGGGCAGGAATTAAATGATAAGCTTCAGGAGATAAAGACAATACCTGAACTGAAGGATATTCCGCTTATAGTTTTTACAGGAAGAAATTTATCCTACACTGAAGAAATGCGCATGAAACAATATGCAGATTCAATAGTTGTAAAAACAGCACATTCTTATCAGCGCATACTGGATGAAGTTTCGCTGTTTTTACATCTTGTAGAAGAAGGCAGAAAAGACAAAAAAACTTCCAGGTATAAAAAAATGGGCGAGTTGGGTGAAGTGTTGAAAAATAAAACTGTTTTAATTGCTGATGATGATGTGCGAAATATTTATTCTTTAACCAGCTCGCTTGAACAATATGGTATGAATGTAGTTTCTGCTATTGACGGAAAAGAAGCATTAAAACAGTTAGAAGCAAATAAAGTAAATATTGTTTTAATGGATATGATGATGCCTGAAATGGATGGCTATGAATCTATAAAACATATTCGCGCAAACAGAAAATATAAAAGGCTCCCTGTAATTGCGGTAACAGCAAAAGCCATGACAGGAGACAGGGAAAAATGTATTAAAGCCGGTGCATCAGACTACATTACAAAACCGGTAGATGTTGATCAGCTTACATCATTATTAAGAGTTTGGTTGTACCAAGTATAAGCTTATTTAATTGTTAGCAGAAGGCTGGCATTATTATTAATGTAATACAAACTAATAGATTAAAATAAGCCACGTGGAATTTAATATTATAAAAGATGACGAGCTTGATTTATTAGTAAATTCTCTTTCTGATTATGGATATGATTTCACGAATTATGCAAGAGCATCTTTAAAAAGAAGGATAAACCGCCTGTTAACTATTGACAGGATACCAAGTTTTGCAGAATTGTTTTATCGTGTAAAAAACGAAGAAGAATATCTTACCCATGTAATAGAAGAGCTTACAGTGAATGTAACAGAAATGTTTCGTGATCCGTATGTTTTTAAATTTCTAAGAGAAAAAGTTTTACCCGTTCTTGCTACACATCCTTTTATACGCATATGGCATGCGGGCTGCGCCACAGGCGAAGAAGTGTATTCAATGGCAATTTTGCTTGAAGAAGCAAACCTGCTTCATAAATCTTTAATATATGCAACAGATATAAATCCTTCGGTAATTGAAAATATAAAGCGCGGTATTTTTTCGCTGGGTAATTTGAAACAATATTCAGAAAATTATATTTTATCAGGAGGTAAAAAAGATTTCTCTGCTTATTATACTGCCAAATACGACTTCGCAAAATTTGATAATCGTTTAAAATCTAAAATGGTTACTGCAACACATAATCTTGTTTCAGACAGATCATTCAACGAATTTCAATTGATCTTTTGCCGCAATGTGCTTATTTATTTTGATAAAGTTTTGCAGGATAAAGTGCTTACACTTTTTGATGAAAGCCTTGAAAAACTTAGCTTTCTTGTGCTTGGTTCTAAAGAAAATTTAGGGTTTTCTAAAGTAGCCAATAATTTTATGCAGTTGGATAAAGAAAAAATATGGCGCAAAATAAAATAGAATATAAAGTAGTTGTGGTTGGTGGTTCTGCAGGAAGCCTTGATATAATTTTAAAAATTATCAGCAATGCAGATGCAACCGGCAGCATTTTATATATAATCGTTATCCATCGAAAAAATGATACTAATTCTATGCTTCCGGGTTTGTTTTCTTCGCGCACAAAACTTAAAGTAAAAGAAGTAGAAGATAAAGATTACATATTACCCGGGCACATATACATTGCTCCGCCTGATTATCATTTATTATTAGAAAATGAACATACTTTTTCATTAGACGCTTCAGAAAAGATTTATTTTAGCCGCCCGAGCATAGATGTAACTTTTGAATCTGTTGCTGAAATTTTTGGCGCTTCTGCAATTGGTGTGTTATTATCAGGTGCTAATGCAGATGGAGCGCATGGTTTAAGCACAATACATCGGGCAGGTGGTTTTACAATTGTGCAGGACCCGAAATCTGCAGAAGCAGATTATATGCCGCGGCAAGCCATTGATAAATTAAAGCCGGATATAGTTATAAGTGCAGATAAAATCCCGGATTTTTTAAAAAATTTAATTTTAACGCCACACAACAATTAAATTAAATGAATAAGAAAATAGTATTAACCTTGTTTGCTTTGAATGTTTGCATTAGCGTTTTTACACAACAAAATAAAACAGGCATAGCGCCTTTTAAAATTACTTTGCTTAATGGCAAATCTTATACGTACACCCAGCTTAAAAAAAATACAGAAACTATTTTAATTTATTTTTCGCCAACCTGCGATCACTGTAAAGATTTTACCACCGAACTTCTAAAACATGAAAGCGCTTTAAAAGATAAACAAATTATAATGGTTACTTACGTGCCTGTTGAAGAAATAAAACCATTTGATTCGTTGTATCACATTTCGTCCAAACCCAATTTTAAAATTGGAACAGAAGGTTATTCCTTCATTGTAAGAAAATATTATAATGTAGAACGGTTTCCTTACATAGTTATATACAACAAGCAAATGAAATTTGTAAAAAACTTGTCGCCAACAGAACAACCTGAAGTATTAGCAAAGGAAATTGTAAGCGTGAAATAAAATAATTGTTTGTTTAGTGAAAACCATTTTTTGTATTTGAAGAAATAAAAAAACCTCTGCGTTAAACAGAGGCTGTGCCCACGAAAGGAATCGAACCTTCACTTTCTTGCGAAAACCAGATTTTGAGTCTGGCGCGTCTACCAATTCCGCCACATGGGCTTAAAAAAAAAGTGCAATAATACGTTGCTGCGTTAATTCAGCCAAACACATTATTGGCAACATTTCTTTTTTGGAAAAAAAATATTCCGGATAATTTTAAAAAACTTTTTCATTGCCTGTTCACTAAATTCAAAGTTATGTCGTGAAAATTTATTGGACTACTTTTACACACATTTAAACAAATTTTTTAGCGCAAACCAATTAATGGTTCTTTTTTTGAGCACTCTTAATCAAATATAAAATATGGCGCAAATACAACAAGGTGATACAGTAAAAGTTCATTATCATGGTCGTCTTACAGATGGAACAATTTTCGACAGCAGCGAAGGACGCCAGCCACTGGAATTTAAGGTAGGCAGCGGAATGGTTATAAAAGGTTTTGATGAAAGCGTAAAAGGAATGAGTGTGGGTGAAAAGAAAACAGTTTCAATACCGGTAAACGATGCATACGGGCCAAGACAACAGGAAATGGTTATACCATTTGAACGTAAAAATTTTCCACCCGATATTGAACCTGAAGTAGGAATGACATTAAATATGCATAGTGAAGATGGCAATACTTTGCCCGTTGTAATTGCCGAAGTAAATGCAGATACAATTTTGCTTGATGCCAATCATCCGCTTGCAGGCGAAGATTTAATTTTTGATATTGAAGTAGTTGATGTAAAAGGAAAAAGCCCGCTTATTATAATGCCGTAAAACAGTTTGCAGTTTGTAGTTTACAGTAATTTTATTTATGTAAATATTGAACTTTAAGCTTTTCTTCTGTTTAACCACCATCCAAGCCATAAACCGGTTAATCCCCAACTTACCATGTAATCAGTAAAATGTGCGCCAACATCAAACATTTCGTACCAGATATGTTGCGTATATGTGCCATGCAAAAAAATGATCAACCCTAAAAAAATTGCAGCAAGAAAAGTTTTGCCAAAAGTGTTTTTTGTAAATCCTGCCAATATCCAGCAGAATAATAAAACCATTATAAAATTGGTGACAAGATTTTTTACCATATTTATAACCATGTTCGTATTCTGCGATTGGTGATATTGTAATTGAACCCACGGCTTGCCCTGTGTTTGCTGCATGTATGCACTGTTTTCACTCATAGATGCGCCGGGCGGCGGCATTGGCATTAAATAACCTCCGCTTGAATCGAACTGTGTACTTAAATAACTAAGTATACTATCTTGTTTTGGAGTGTATTGCTGAGCCGCCTTATGCAGATTAAGAACACCCCATGAAAGAAACTGAAATACAAAAATGATAATTGCGCCAATTAAAGCACCAGTAAATAATTTCATACAGCAAGGTTTTGACAGATGAAAATAAAGAATTTATTATTTTATAGTAAAACATTTATTTAAGCTGTTTATTTGTTTTTGAAATTGATATTATGATTGAAAATTATCAGCATACAGTTACAGAAAGGTTTATGCGTTATGTGCAGATTGATACGCAAAGCGATCCAAACAGCAATACACATCCAACAACAGAAAAGCAAAAACAATTAAGTAATTTATTGGCTGAAGAATTAAAAGCAATTGGTCTGCAAGATGGGCATGCAGATGATTATGGCTATGTGTATGCAACAATTCCATCAAATACGAATAAAAAAGTACCGGTAATTTGCTTTTGCAGCCATGTTGATACAGCGCCTGATTGCAATGGTTTCAACATAAAACCAATACTGCATAAAAACTATAACGGAGAAGATATTGTTTTGCCTGATGATACTACTCAAATTATTTCAGTTAAAGATTATCCCTATTTAAAGAAACATATTGGCAATGATATTATAACAGCAAGCGGCTTAACATTATTAGGTGCAGATGATAAAAGCGGTGTTGCAATAATTATGGATGTAGCAAATTATCTTGTTACAAATACTCATATAAAACACGGTGAAATAAAAATTTTATTTACGCCTGATGAAGAAGTTGGTAAAGGCACTGCAAAAATTAATCTTGAAAAACTCAACGCAGATTTTGCTTATACATTAGATGGCGGAGAAGCAGGTGCATTTGAAGACGAAACATTCAGTGCAGATGGTGTGCGTATAACAATTCACGGAGTGATTGCTCATCCAGGTTATGCAAAAAATAAATTGGTGAATGCATTAAAGATTGCAGGAGAAATTCTTGCCGCTTTACCGGCAAAAGAATGGAGCCCTGAAACAACCGAAAAGCGTGAAGGCTTTGTACACCCTGTTGCAATAAATGGTCTTGCAGAAAAAGCAAGCATTGATTTTATTGTGCGTGATTTTGATACAGCCAATCTTTTAAAACACGAAGAACGTTTGCAAAGTATTGCTGAAAAAGTTTTAAAACATCATTCAAAAGCAACCATGGAGTTTAAGGTAACAGAGCAATATCGCAACATGAAAGAAGTGCTTGAACATCATCCGCAGGTTTCTAATTATGCAAAGCAAGCTTATGAACGAGCCGGTTTAAAATTAGTTAATGAGCCAATTCGTGGTGGAACTGATGGAAGCCGTTTAAGTTTTATGGGTTTGCCTTGCCCCAATATTTTTACAGGTATGCAGGCAATACACAGTAAGCACGAATGGATAAGTGTTCAGGATATGGAAAAAGCTGTTGAAGTATTAGTAAATCTTGTACAGGTTTGGGAAGAAGAAAGTTAATTGGCCAATAATATGAACGTTATCGTCAAAATGTGAGTGAAACAAATTTCAAAATTTCTCAATCCTCAATTTTCAAAATTCATCACTTCTTACCTCCTATCTCTTACCTCGTACTTAATCATTATCTTTCAAAAAAATTAATTACTTATGGATTTTCTTGCTAATTTTTGGTGGCTGATTATTGTTGTGTTTATTATTTTCAGCGGACTTGTTACAGTTAACCAGGCTACGATTGCTGTAGTTACAATGTTCGGAAAATATCAGCGCATACTAAGACCCGGATTAAATTTTAAAATCCCGATTCTCGAACAGATATATCGTCGCATCAGTATTCAAAACCGTTCTGTTGAATTAGAGTTCCAGGCAGTAACGCAAGACCAGGCGAATGTTTATTTTAAAAGCATGTTGCTATATGCTGTAATAAATGCAGATGAAGAAACAATTAAAAAAGTTGCGTTCAAATTTATTGCCGATAAAGATTTAATGCAGGCATTAGTAAGAACAATTGAAGGAAATATCCGTTCTTACGTTGCAACAAAAAAACAATCAGAGATTTTAGGTTTAAGAAAAGATTTGGTTGAATCTGTAAAATCAGAAGTAGATCACGTGTTGGAAGATTGGGGTTATCATTTACTCGACCTGCAAATAAATGATATAACATTTGATAAAGTTATTATGGAAAGCATGAGCCGTGTTGTAGCAAGCAATAATCTTAAAGCAGCAGCAGAGAATGAAGGGCAGGCGCTTCTTATTACAAAAACAAAAGGGGCAGAAGCAGAAGGAAATGCAATTAAAATTTCTGCTGAAGCCGAACGTGAAGCTGCACGTTTACGCGGCCAGGGTGTTGCCTTGTTTCGTGAAGAAGTTGCAAAAGGTATGAGCCAGGCTGCAGAACAAATGAAACAGGCAAACCTTGATACCAATGTTATTCTTTTCAGCATGTGGACAGAAGCAATTAAAAATTTTGCTGAAGTAAGTAAAGGCAATATTATGTTTCTTGATGGCAGTACAGATGGCATGCAGCGCACCATGCAACAATTAATGGGTTTATTAAAAATGAATGAGAAACAAAAAAACTAATTCAAATAATAATAAAGCTATTTGTGTTGTTTGAATAGCCATTCAATCATGTGCTCATCACTGTAAGCTGCGAGCCATGAAAAATGTCCGGTTTCAGGATAGATTGTAAGACCTGGATGTGCGCCGGCTTTTATTAATGCTTCATTCATTTCAACGGAATATATTGTCTTCACAGCAGGGTCTTCTGCGCCATGAAAAATCCACATGGGAATATGTGCAATTGTAGTCGCGAGTGAAACATCGCCACCACCACAAACAGGAACAGCAGCAGCAAACATATTTGGATAACGTTCAATTGCATCATAAGTTCCAAAACCGCCCATTGATAAACCTGTTATATAAATACGGTTTGTATCAATTGGCATTTTTGAAGAGATTTCTTTAATAAGCGCTATTAATAATTCCATGGGTTTAGTTGGTGTTGATTGCAGTTTCATATCTGCTCTCGAAAAATTTGACCATGACTGATGTTCGGGACATTGCGGAGCAATAACAATTGCAGGATGTAAAACCATATTTTTATCTGTTGCAAAATTTTGCACGCCCCATTTTAATTGGGCTTCGTTATCATTTCCTCTTTCGCCCGAGCCATGTAAAAAAATTACCAATGGGTATTTACGCAAAGTATCAGCATCAGGAAACAACAACCGGTAATTTAAAGTATCACCGTTACTGATGTACTGATTTTTACTAAAGCGCTCCATTTGCGCATTTGAATGAGAAGCAAATAAAAAAATGAAAGCAAAACTTAAAATGGTTAAAGCAATTTTAGATTTCATGTGCGAAGTTTTTTCGCCGATGAAGATAAGAAAGAGTTTGACAAAGTGCAATCAAACAGCAGCGGCTGCATGTTTTCGTGTTACAGATGCATGCATGCGTTGTAAAAATTCAAGCATCACATTCATATCATCAACATCATTTACAACAAGCAAAAAGTTTTTACCAACTTGTTTTAGTCTTGCTTTGTTGGTTTCTGTTTGAACATATTGCATAATGCCTCTGAAAACATCAGATTCAAAATATGGAGAATCGTTTTTATTGATGAAGTAGCAGCGGAATGTTTGGTCTTTCAACGTCATCTTTTCAAAACCCAAATCAACAGCAGCCCAGCGACAGCGAACAGTTGTGATTAAATCTTTTACTTCATTCGGAAGCGGACCAAACCTGTCAATTAATTCCTTTTCGAATGCCTGCAATTCTTTTTCATTCTCACAACTATCTAATCTTGTATAAAGAGATAAACGTTCAGTTATGCTTTCAACATAATCATCCGGAATTAAAATTTCTAAATCAGTATCAATGGTACAATCGCTTACAAAATCATCCTGTTTACTAATCTCTTCTTTAAATACATCTTTGAATGATGTGCGTTTTAATTCGCGAATGGCTTCGTCCAAAATTTTCTGGTATGTTTCAAAACCAATATCAGCCATGAAACCTGTTTGCTCACCTCCCAATAAATTACCTGCGCCACGAATATCCAAATCGCGCATCGCAATTTGAAAACCACTTCCCAATTCGCTAAACTGTTCTAAGGTTTGCAAACGCTTTCTTGAATCTGCAGGCAATGTGCTCATCGATGGTGCGAACAAATAACAGAATGCTTTTTTATTGCTGCGACCAACTCGTCCACGCAACTGGTGTAAATCACTTAAACCAAATTGATGTGCATTATTTATAATGATAGTATTCACGTTTGGTATATCAACGCCGCTTTCAACAATATTTGTTGAAACAAACACATCATATTTTTTGTCGATGAAATCAAGCAAACGTTCTTCGAGTTGGTCACCTTCCATTTGCCCATGTGCATAGGTAATGCTTAAATCAGGACAAAGACTCTGAATTAACGCTGCCATTTCAGCTAAACCATGCACGCGATTATGAATAAAAAAAACTTGCCCACCGCGTTCTGTTTCATAATAAATCGCATCCCGGATTGCGTCTTCATTAAACACCTGCACTTCTGTTTGAATTGGTTGGCGATTTGGGGGCGGCGTATTAATAATACTTAAATCTCTTGCGCCCATCAAACTAAATTGCAATGTGCGCGGAATAGGTGTTGCCGTTAATGTTAAACAATCAACTGTTGCTTTTAATGTTTTTAATTTTTCTTTATGCGCAACACCGAATTTTTGCTCTTCATCAACAATCATCAATCCCAAATCTTTAAACTTCACACTGTTTGCAAGCAAGCCATGCGTGCCGATGATGATATCAATCTTACCTTCTTCTAATTTTTTAAGCGTTTCTTTTTTTGCTTTGGCTGATTTAAACCGATTAACATAATCTATTGTTACAGGAAAATCTTTTAAACGTTCGCTAAAAGTTTTATAATGCTGAAAAGCAAGAATGGTTGTGGGAACAAGCACTGCAGTTTGTTTTCCATCAACTGCATTTTTAAATGCTGCACGAATCGCAATTTCCGTTTTACCAAAACCAACATCACCACAAACCAAGCGGTCCATCGGCGATGGTTTCTCCATATCTTTC
>JAICKT010000006.1 GCA_025927795.1 Parafilimonas sp.
ACGGCCGTATCAAATGTTCCCACAAAAAATCCACCGCTATCGGTAGCAAATTGCCAGTTACCTGAACCTCCATCGGGATCTCCTCCATGACCTGTTGTATCCTGTTGCCCGCCTAAACCAGTACCTGTACTATCCTGCACATTTACTGTAAAAGAACAAATTGAACTATCAAAACTTACAGTAAATGTAGTAGCTGTATTAAGAATTGGTGTGCCTACAGGTTTTAGCCTTATAATGTTAATCCCTGTATTTGAAAAAAATCCTGAATCAGCAAACTCAAAACCATTTTGAAGCGGCGGCGTAGTGGTTATATTATAAGAGCCGGTTTGTGTAACATTAACCTGTATTTCTACATAAGCTGTATCGCTTCCAGGTGTTACGCCGTTATAAAAAGTTCCGATAACAGTATCGGGCAAACAATTACCGACAGAATCCCATAAACTACCCGTTGCAACCTGCGTGTTCTCGGTTTCAACACTAAAATCTTTCTGACACGAAAAAAATAATGTAACAATGCAACAGATCGCAAATAAAAAGCTGAAAAATTTTTTCATTGAATTGTGTTTGCCAATGCTTGTTTAATAACGTGAAGCAATATTTTAAATTGTATGAATAAATACAAGCTATTTTAGTTTTTTATTTCACCTACCATATTTGCAGGTACTACCCATTCATCAAACTGTTCAGGCGTTACATACCCAAGTTTTACAGCCATTTCTTTTAAGGTGGTATTTTCTTTATGCGCTTTCTGTGCAATTTCTGCTGCTTTATAATAACCGATTTTTGTATTAAGCGCAGTTACAAGCATCAAACTGTTATCAACATGTTTTTTTATGTTTGATTCGATAGGTTCAATTCCAACAGCGCATTTATCATTAAATGAAACGCAGCCTTCACCAATTAATCTTGCGCTATGCAAAAAATTATAAATCATTACCGGTTTAAAAACATTCAGTTCAAAATGACCTGTTGCTCCGCCGATATTTATTGCCACATCATTACCCATAACCTGCGCAGCAATCATGGTTAAAGCTTCGCATTGCGTAGGATTTACTTTACCTGGCATAATAGAAGAACCCGGTTCATTATCAGGAATAAAAATTTCACCAATGCCACTGCGCGGACCTGATGATAACATGCGTATATCATTTGCAATTTTCATTAAACTCACAGCAACAGTTTTTAAAGCACCATGCGCTTCAACAATAGCATCGTGCGCAGCAAGACTTTCAAATTTATTTTCGGCAGTGATAAAAGGAAGTCCTGTTAACTCCGCAATTTTTTTTGCTACCAATTCAGCATAACCTTTTGGTGTATTGATGCCTGTGCCAACTGCAGTTCCGCCCAATGCCAATTCGCTTAAATGTGATAAAGAATTTTTTATTGCTTTTAATCCGTGTTCTAATTGCGAAGCATAACCACTGAATTCCTGTCCGAGTGTAAGTGGTGTTGCATCCATAAAATGTGTACGACCAATTTTTACAACGTGCATAAAGGCTTTGCTTTTTTCTTTTAAAGTGTCACGCAGTTTTTCAATACCAGGAATCGTTGTTTCAACCAACATTTTATATGCGGCAATATGCATTGCCGTTGGAAATGTATCATTACTGCTTTGCGATTTATTTACATCATCATTCGGATGCAAAAACTTTTCTTTATCAGTTAAAGCGCCACCATTTAAAACATGCGCACGATAAGCTACTACTTCATTTACATTCATATTGCTTTGTGTGCCGCTGCCCGTTTGCCAAACCACCAATGGAAATTCATTATCTAATTTTCCTGCTAAAATTTCATCGCAAACTTTTGCAATCGCATCGCGTTTGTCATCAGGCAAAACTCCCAACTCATTATTAGCAAGTGCTGCTGCTTTTTTTAAATAAGCAAATGCATAAATAATTGGTTTAGGCATTTTATTTATATCCTGTGCAATTTTAAAATTATCAATGCTGCGTTGTGTTTGAGCGCCCCAGTAAACATTTGCCGGCACTTTTACTTCGCCCATTGTATCTTTTTCTACGCGATAATCCATATAATTTTTATTGAAGTGCAAATGTAGGTTGCAAACAAGTTTATCGCAACTGGCTTGCATCAATACTAAAAATCATATTCAATACCATTGCTTATACTGTAATTTAATTTTGGTGTTAATGCAGCCGGTTTATTATCATACAAATAATACCATGCAGCTGTAAATGAAAGATGTTTTCTGATTTTAAATTTTGCACTCAGTTCATTCAATATCCTGTAATCATTAAAATTATTATAGAGTGGCTGATAAAAAACAGTACCAACAAACTCAGCATTTGCAGAAGGTTTATACGTAGCTGTAACATAACTGCTGCTGCGTATATTGCGATGATAAATTGGTGGCGTTGTGGTTTCTTTTTCATATTCATACATCGTTGCTGTTGCAGTATATAAAGCAAATGTTTTTGTGCCGCTTAATTTAAATCGCGGTCCTATACCGGCGAGAAAACGCAAATCAATTCCCGTAACACTGTTTTCCTGCAGTTGCGTAAATACTTCCCACCGCAGCCATTTATTTATTTTATAATTATAACGCAGATGATAAAACAAATTATTTGAAAGTGTTTGTCCGCTACCTCTAAGCAAATTATAATTTGCAAGAAAAAGGTAAAGGCTTTTTTTAGTTTTATATTCTACATGTGCATTAAGATTGATATTTAAAACTTCAACAGCATTTTTTTCAAACAAAAAATTTGAACCCAAACTTCCAAGCCAGCCGGTGGTATCACTTTGCAGACGCTGTGTTTCAATATTTACGATTTGTGCTGATAAAAAGCAAGGGAAGAAAAAACAAACAAGAAAAATAAAACGCATACAAAATATAAATTGTGCGGTGAATTTTATTCTTATGATTATGTAAAAGCAAGTGAAAGCTGTTTCACATCAGTTTGCCTGTAATAAATTACACGCCGTTCTGTTTGTGTTGATTGAATTGCATGTAAATCTGTTTCTTTAAATCTTGATGCCACAATTATTTTTACACCATCAGCATGCGTATTAAATAATGCCTCAACAATTGCAGGTCGATTATTATTATGTGAAAGATGCGATAAAAAAAGGTGTGTCATAAATGAAGGCTTATATGTAATAAAAAAATCTAAAGCCTGCGTATTACTTAGATGACCTTTGCCACCGCTAATGCGCTTTTTTAAAACAACAGGGTATCTTCCGTTTTGCAGCATTTCAGTATCGTAATTTGTTTCTAAAAACGCTGCGTTACATTGCCTGAAATAGTGAATAACATTACTGCAGGCAAACCCAATATCTGTAAAAACGCCCACAGTAACATTACTGCATGTTACTATAAAAGAAAACGGGTCAACCGCGTCATGCAACTTGGGAAAAGCAATGATTGAAAGCTCACCGATAATTATTGCGCTGTGAGATTTAAATGAGTGAACAAGATGTGCAGGTACATCAATCCCATATTTTAAAGTATCAGGCGTAATAAAAACAGGTACGGGATATTTTTTTAAAAAAGAAGACAACCCGTAAATATGGTCGGTATGCTCGTGGGTAATAAACACAGCACGTATTTTTTTTGGCGATAAGCCAAGCCGCGCCATGCGTTTTTCAACTTCTTTACACGATATACCAGCATCAATAAGCACAGCATCATTTGCTCTTTCAATATAATAACAATTGCCATTGCTGCCGGAGTTTAATGATGCTGCTGATAAACACATATCAACAAAGAAAATTGTTTATTTCAATTGAAAAAAATAAAAACGTCCTGATTGTAAATCGTAAGCGCAGCTTTTGGCGAACAATTTGTTTATATAAAAAAAAGGTCTTGCATGAGTCTTTCATTATATAAAAAGAAACGCAGTTTTACTAAAACGCCGGAGCCTGAAGGTGGAAAATCCACATCAAAAAATCAGCTTGTATTTGTAGTTCAGAAGCATGATGCATCTCACCTGCATTATGATTTTCGTTTGGAAATGGAAGGTGTATTGAAAAGTTGGGCGATTCCTAAAGGTCCTTCTTTAAATCCGGAAGATAAACGTTTGGCAATGATGGTGGAAGATCATCCGTTTGATTACAGAACCTTTGAAGGCATTATTCCTGAAGGAAATTATGGTGCAGGAACAGTGATTGTTTGGGATGAAGGAACGTATGAGCCTCTGGAAAATGCATCAAACAATAAAAAAGAAAACGAAAAAAATTTATTACGGCAATTACATGCAGGCAGCTTAAAATTTGTAATGCATGGCAAAAAATTAAAAGGTGAATTTGCTTTGGTTAAAACAGCTTATCGCGGAGAAAACAGTTGGCTTCTGATTAAACACAGAGATGATTATGCAACTACACAAGACATTACAAAAAAAGATAAATCGGTAACATCAAAAAAAACTTTGGAACAGGTTAAAGAAACGAGTGACAGCATTTGGAAAAGTAACAGGAAAGCAAAATCAAAACCCAAAACTCAAAAATTACAAACTGCAACTGCACAAAGCTCAACTTCAAAAACAGTGAGCAAAAAAAAAACGAAGCGCCAGAATATAGTGATGATATAAATGAGTTGCTGAAAAAAGCAAAACGCGCTGCATTTCCATCGAACATAAAACCCATGCTTGCCACATTAACAGATGCGCCGTTTGATGATGAAGGATGGATTTACGAAATAAAATGGGACGGTTACCGTGCAGTGGGTTATTTGAATAATGGCATCGTAGAAATTCAATCAAGAAACAATCTTTCTTTCACACAAAAATTTAAAGAAGTAACAGATGCATTGAAACAATGGAATGTGAATGCAGTTATTGACGGAGAAATTGTTGCTATGAATGATAACGGTATTGCCAGCTTTCAGCAGTTGCAAAATTTTGCAACGCATGGAGAGGCTACACATCTTGAATATTATGTGTTTGATATTTTATGGCTTGATGGAAAAGATTTAACTGAACTTACTTTGCTTGAAAGAAAATATATTTTACACAGCATAATGCCTGCAGATGAAGATGTAATAAAGTTTAGCGATCACATAGAAGGCAAAGGGAAAGCTTTTTTTAAGCTTGCAACAGAGAAAGGTCTCGAAGGCATCATGGCAAAAAAATCTGACAGCACTTACACAAAAAATTTTCGCACAAAACTCTGGCTTAAAATAAAAAATAATAAACGTCTTGAAGCAATTATCTGCGGATTTACTGAAGGCAGAAAAAGTCGCAAGCATTTTGGTGCATTGGTGCTTGGAAAATATGAAGGTGAAAAACTGATTTATATCGGTCATACTGGTACAGGTTTTAACGAAAAGAGTTTGAAAGAAGTAGAAAAAGAATTAGCATCATTAATAACAGATAAATCACCTTTCGACAAAAAACCAAAAACTAACATGCCCGTAACCTGGGTTAAACCAAAACTGGTTTGTGAAATAAAATTTTCAGAACAAACAGATGAAGGCATTTTGCGACACCCGGTTTTTATGGGGTTGCGGGAAGATAAAGAAGCAAAGAATGAAAAGAATGTTGAAGTGGTAGATGCTGATGAGAGACCGAAAGATGAAAACAAAAATTCAAAAAACAAATCTCAAAAAACAAATAAATCCAAAGAAACAAATTCGAAATCCGAAAAGAAAAACTCAAAACTTAAAACTCAAAACTCAAAACAACTTCTTTCACCGTCATCAAAAGAAGAAACTATAAACATTAATGGTCATAATTTAAAGTTTACGAATCTTGATAAAATTTATTGGCCAAAAGAAAGGATTACAAAGCGTGATATGCTGAATTATTATTACAATATCATGCCGTATATGTTGCCGTATATGAAAGACAGACCGCAATCTTTAAACCGCCATCCCAACGGAATAAACGGCGAAAGCTTTTATCAGAAAAATGTAACAGGAAAAGTTGCAGAGTGGTTAACAACATATCATTACAAAAGTGAAAGCAGTGGCGATAAAAATTTTTTGGTTTGCACAGATGAAGCAAGCTTAATGTATATCGCTTCTTTGGGTTGTATTGAAATGAATCCGTGGCATAGCAGAATTCAACATGCAGATAATCCTGACTGGTGCGTAATAGATCTTGACCCGGATGATAATTCTTATGATGAAGTGGTTGAAGCTGCACAGGCAGTTAAAAAAGTGCTGGATGCAATTGATGTTCCCGCTTATCCAAAAACTTCCGGTTCAACGGGCATGCATATTTATATTCCGCTTGGTGCAAAATATTCTTATGAGCAATCTAAATTATTAGCAGAGCTCATTGTAAATATTGTTCATCATGATATTTTATCGTTCACCAGTTTAGAAAGAAATCCTGCAAAGCGCAAAGGGAAAATTTATCTTGATTTTTTACAGAACAGAACAATTCAAACAATTGCATCGCCGTATTCTCTTCGCCCAAAACCTGGTGCTACTGTATCAACACCTTTGCATTGGGATGAAGTAAAAAAAGGTTTAACGCCAAAGCAATTTACTATTCACAATATTTTTGATCGGTTAAAAGACGTTGGTGATATTTTTAAACCTGTTTTAGAAAAAGGAATTGATTTGGAAAAGACATTGAAGAAAGTGAATAGTTTATAAAAAGTTTCAGTGTTTTGTACAGAGACTTTAAAACAAAACTTATAAAGTAGCTGTCAGCACAAATGACCTTTTGTATTTATTACCCTGTTATGCACCATTCTTTCCAGTACTTCCAGATTTTTGCAAATTGATTTATCAATTTTTAAAGTACAAATGCAATCATGTAATTGAATAAAGAGTTGCGTAAGGTTTTTCTTTTCTGTTTCATTCAGCTTCGTATCCATACAGTAATAAATCACTTCAAGGTTACTATTATCGGGCAACACAACAACAGTGGTGTATGATTTTGTTTGCATAAAAATTTTTTAGAAAAATAATCAATTAGCAAACCAGTTTAATTCTATATCGAAAAAACTTATGCAGTTAATGGGGATAATCCGGAATTATTCTTTAACCAACTTTGCAATTCTTCCATCTTTACCTGCAAGAAAAACAGCATTTCCATTTTTTGCTTTTGCACAAACATGAAAGCTTTCATTAGAAATTAATTTCCAGTTTATGCCGCCATCGTTTGAAATATCAATGCCGTTTAATCCGCAGCTAACAAGTAAATCATCTGTAATAAATGCAACACAACTTCTGTAACCATGCGGTGGTGTTTGTATGGGTGGAATCAACAGCTTTCCATTATGAATAGTAAACACTTCAAGATTTTTTTCTGAAGATTGCGGGTTATTAAAATCTCCGCCGGCAATTACAATTCTAGAAATTGAAATATTTACTGCAACAGAATTTGCTCCTTGCGAATCTTTGCCATGAATAATATTCAATGCAACCGGAGTTCCTTCAAAAATTAATCTTGAATCTGTGCCGCCCGTAACAAAACTTATGATGGGGTTATATTTATTGCCGCTGAGTTTTACATTGGTACCACTCGCTGCAAAAAAAGCTTCGCCGGTATCAGCGGTATAAAAATTTTTTTCAGGTTTTAATACACTCCATTTATCACCGTAATTTCCTGTTGTTGCAATAAATAATTTGTTATTGATTGGGTCACCTATAACAATACCGTTTCCATCTTTTGTAAAATCCATCGCATCTAAAAACATTCCTTTTGTATCATCATGAAAAACTTCATTCCATGTTTTACCACCATCTTTTGTTTTTAAAATAATTGCAGGCGAATCAACAGCCATAATTACTGCAGTGTTTGCATCAAACGCTTCTATATCACGAAAATCTTTTTTCTCATAATCTCTTACTGTTATCCACTCAAAATTTTTTCCGCCATCTGTGCTTTTTGCAACTTGTCCGTTACTGCCGCTTGCCCAAATAATATTATCATTTACTACGCTTAACCCACGCAGCGATATTTTTTCTTTATTGGTTAAGATTTTTATTTGCTGCGCGTGAATAAGAGAAAAAAACAGCGTAAAAAAGATAAAGAGAATGAAAGTTTTCATTTATCAAATTTATTAACGATTAGTTTAAAAGCATTAACTTATAAACACAAGTGAATTATTAGATAACTGTTGTTTTTTTTATAAACTTAAATTGCCTTGTTGCATGTAATATTATTTTTGGCCGAATTGATAGATGGCTATTGACTTAATGACTTTTAATTATGGCAGAAAAAGATTTATTTGATTACACGGAGGAAAGTATTAAAAGCCTCGATTGGCGTGAACATATTCGTTTGCGCCCCGGTATGTACATTGGAAAATTAGGCGACGGCTCGTCGCCGGATGATGGTATTTATGTATTGCTGAAAGAAGTGGTTGATAATTGTATTGACGAACATACAATGGGTTATGGCAAGCATGTTGATATTGAAATTAAAGATAAAACTGTAACGGTTCGTGATTATGGAAGAGGAATTCCATTAGGGAAAGTTGTTGATGTTGTGAGCAAAATAAACACCGGTGCGAAGTACGACAGCAAAGCGTTTCAGAAAAGTGTTGGATTAAATGGTGTGGGTACAAAAGCAGTGAATGCATTGAGCAATTATTTTAAGGTGGATAGTTTTCGCGAAAACAAAGTGAAGACTGCAGAGTTTCAAAAAGGTGTTTTAATAAAAGAATATAAAGAAGCAAAAAGCAGTGAAGAAAATGGAACACTGATAACATTTATTCCAGATGAAAGCGTGTTTAAAAATTTTCATTATGTTCAGGAATATTTAGATAACCAGCTTTGGAATTATTGTTATTTGAATGCTGGTTTGGTTTTGAATTTAAATGGCAAACGTTATGTAAGCAAAAATGGTTTGCTCGATTTATTGCAACGCAAAACCAATCCTGATGAATTGCGTTATGATATAATTCATTTAAAAGGAGAAGATATTGAGGTTGCGCTTTGTCATAACAACGATTATGGTGAAGACATTTTTTCTTTTGTGAATGGACAATATACAACGCAGGGTGGTACACATCAGCAAGCATTTCGCGAAGCCTACGTAAAAACAATCCGTGATTTTTTTAAGAAAGATTATGAAGCCGCTGATATTCGTCAAAGTATTGTTGCCGCAGTTTCTGTACGTGTGCAGGAACCTGTTTTTGAAAGCCAGACAAAAACAAAATTAGGTTCGCAGATTGTTTACGATGGCGGGCCAAGCATGAAAAATTTTGTGCAGGATTTTTTATCGAAAGAATTAGATAATTACCTGCATCGCAATTCTCAAACTGCTGATGCAATAAAGAAACGCATAGAACAAAGTGAACGTGAAAGAAAAGAATTAGCAGGCATTAAAAAATTAGCGAATGAGCGGGCGAAAAAAGCAAATCTGCATAATAAAAAATTACGCGATTGTCATGTGCATTTAAATGATGAGCCGCCAGCAAAAAATAAGGATGCGTTTATTGAACTGCAAAATAATTCAACCATATTTATTACAGAAGGTGACAGCGCCAGCGGTTCTATAACAAAAGCACGCAACGTTGAAACGCAGGCTGTGTTTAGCTTACGTGGCAAGCCTTTAAACTGCTATGGCTTAACAAAAAAGATTGTGTATGAAAATGAAGAGTTCAATCTTTTGCAACATGCGTTAAATATTGAAGATGGATTAGAAGGCTTGCGTTATAATAATATTGTAATTGCAACCGATGCAGATGTGGATGGCATGCATATTCGTTTACTTATCATGACTTTCTTTTTGCAATTCTTTCCTGACCTTGTTAAGAAAGACCATGTGCATATTTTAGAAACGCCATTGTTTCGTGTGCGTGATAAAAAAGAAACGATTTATTGTTATGATGAAACAGAAAAACAGGCAGCAATAAAAAAACTTGGCGGTAAACCGGAGATAACACGCTTTAAAGGTTTAGGAGAAATTTCACCGGAAGAATTTGAAAGATTTATTGCAGAAGATATGCGTTTGCAGCCAGTGATTTTAGAACAAGGCGAACACATTCAGCAGTTGCTTGAATATTATATGGGCAAGAACACACAACAACGCCAGGAATTTATTATTGAAAATTTAAGAGTAGAATTGGATTTGGTGGAAGAATAAATCAGCAGAAAAATTATTAAATGTTACATATCGTTTTTCAGCAATCAGATGTTGATACTTTACAGGAAGCAATTAAGCTTGATCAAAATTTGCAAGGCGAAATCATTGAAATAAAAGATGAATTAGCTGTTGGACCAATCGCTGATATTTATGAAACGGAAGGTTATCAAACACGAAGAGATTGGTGGAAAAAAGTTTTAGAGCATTCACCTTATACAGAACAATTAAATATTATTGATGACAAGCGTACTGTTCATCAACTAAAAGAAAAATTGAATGATGAAAATGAACAGGCATGGATTTGGATAGCGCCAAATCAACATGATGTTTGCGGATATTATTGGTTGATTAGCCAACTGAAAGAATTTGAAGGACGCATTTATATTTTGTCATTAAACAATCTTCCTTTTATTAATGATAAAGGAAATATTTTCTATCCGAGAGATTTGTTTGAAATTCCGCCGAAAGAATTTATCAAAGCAAAAAAATTAGCGAGACCTGTAACTATTAGTGAGTTTGAATTAGATGCAGATGAATGGAAAAAACTTTGCAGTGAAAATGGTATTGTAAGAATATTAGAAGGTGGAAAAAAAATTATCAGTAAGAATGCAGATTATTATGATAACGATATTTTAAAGTCTGTAACACAAGAGCCACAAAAACTACATAAGATTTTCGGTACTCTATTTAGTAAAATGAAACTGCATACTGGCGATGTGTTTCTTGTGTGGCGCATGAAAGAATTAATTAATGAACAAAAATTAGAATTAATTGGTGACTGGAGCAGCGGCTGGAAAGATATCAGCTTAAAATTACCAGGTACTATTGAAACAGAACAAAAGCCGGAATTAGATATTACTGTTTAGTTTCAGTATTCTGCCATCACTTCATGCTTATAACACCACAACCATCTTTCACCGGGTTCAGCAGAAATTATTACAGGATGTGAGGTCGCGTGATAATGTTTTGTCATGTGTTTATGCGGAGAATCATCGCAACATAAAGTAACACCACAGGTTTGGCAGGTTCTTAAATGCATCCAAGCGCTACCGATCTTTATACATTCTTCGCAAACATATTCTTTTGCAGTTTTCAAATGCTTTATCGCTTTTATATCATTACAAATATTTGTTTCCATAATCATTTTATTTATGTTCTTGCTGCATCGCTTTTTTAAAAAATTCTCCGCTGCCCGTTAAATCAAAATTCCATTGCGGCGTCAGGCGAATTATACGATTTTAATAAAGATATTATCAATTCATCTTTTAGTACAAACACTTGTTAAATTAAATCTTCTTTAAAATTTTCTGTTACAGATGTTGCAGTGAATGTATTCTTATTGTTACCCTGGTTTATCCGTGTTACAAGTAAAACTATTACTGCACCGAATAACGCAACAATTGCAAAAGACCAGCGCAACCCAATAGCCTGTGCAACAAAACCAACGCCGGGCGGTATTGCTAAAAAGCCAAAATAACTAATTGTTGAAACAGAAGCAATTGCAGTACCGCTGCTCATTGTGGTTGATTTTCCTGCAAGACTAAATACCAAAGGTATAATGCACGATACACCAAGTCCTGTAAGTATAAATCCAATGCCTGCTGGTATTGCATAAGGAAACAAACTTGCCATTAACAAACCTGAGCAAATAAATATGCCGCTATATCTTAGTATCGGAATAATGCCAAGTTTAGGAACAATCCAATCGCCCAAAAATCTACCCGTCGTCATACAGACCATATATAAAACAAATGCAGCAGTAGCGGTTTCTTTTGCAGCGCCAACTGCTTTCCTGAAATAAATTCCGCTCCAGTCATACATAACATTTTCGCACGCCATGGAAGCAAAAGCAATAAGTGCAAATATTATAAGATGTTTATCAGGCCATACAAACATTTTTTTACGCCGCGGCGCATGTTGTAAAGTATAGTATGTTTTCGGATAAAAGATTACAGAAAGAATAAGCAGCAGAATACTTATCGAAACAAAATGTGTTGTTACAGGCAGCCCTGATGCTACAAAAAAATAACCAACAGCTGCACCGGCAAAACCTGCCATGCTCCACACTGCATGAAAGGTAGTGATAATGGATTGTTCATATAAACGCTGCACTTCTACAGCTTGCGCATTCATAGATAAATTAAGCAGGTTACGCGAAGAACCAAAGAGAAATAATGCAATCCATAATTGCCAAAGCTGTGTTGTAAAAGCTAATAATGCAAGTACGGTGTTATAAAAAAATGCGCCGAATATCATTATGCTTTTACTGCTGTAACGGTTCAACAGGTTGCTTGTAAAAGGCACCGTAACCAATACGCCAATTGGCGCAGCGAGCAATGCAGTACCTAATTGCGCTTCATTTATATGCAGTTGTTGTTGTATGCCGGGTATTCTTGATGCCCATGTTGAATATCCGAATCCTGAAAGAAAAAAATATATTAAGGTAGCTGTGCGGTGCTGTATACGCGGGAGCGTTGTTTTGGAAACAAGTTGCATTTCTGCAAAAATAAATTTAAGCTTGAAGTTAAATTAAAGCTGTTGAATCAATACAGAAATGAGCGGCACTTATTGCATCGCCGTTTTTAAACCTTCGCTTAAATCTTTTATTTCTTTGTATGATGCAAGTGAGTTTTCGTCTTTATTAAATTTTATTTCAAGCTTACCCGGATTTTTTTTCATGTACAGCTTTGTACCATCGTCTAATGTAAGGTGTGCATCAATTTGTGTGTTGTTGAATGATATATTATTGTGTCTGCCAAGATGCTTATTCATACAGTCATCCACAGCTCCTGTTTGATTTGGATTATAATGCGCATACATTTTATAATAGTGTTCAGAATCGCTGATATGAATACTAATATTATGATGACTTAACCTGCAGGAAAGAGAAAAGCATAACATAAACATGTTGCAGAATGCAGCAAATGAAATTCGTTTCATAATTTATATTTTTTGTACCGGTAATTAGTTAACTGGTTAAGTTTGGAGACTTTTTTGGCAGATTGGAAAAGTAAAGATATGGTCATCAAAAAAAAATTTATTTATGTTTTTATGAACGGTAGTATCTCATGATAATAAATAGCTTTATTTTTCTGCATAATAATTGTTTGCATAATTCTTATAAATTATTAATTAAATTTTATGGCTGAAAAAATCGCATTAATTACAGGTGGCAGCCGCGGACTTGGTAAAAGCATGGCTTTTTATTTAGCTGATAGCGGTAACGATATTGTTATAACATACAATTCAAATAAAGAATCAGCAGAAGAAGTTGTAAAAGATATTGAATCGAAAGGGCGAAAAGCTTTTGCGTTGCAATATAATTCGTCAGATTTTGGTACGCTGGATAATTTTGTACAACAATTTAAAGATGCGCTTCAAAAAAAATTTAATGTAAGCAGTTTTGATTTTTTAATCAACAACGCAGGCATTGGTGCTACCATCCCTTTTGAAAAAGTAACAGAAGCAGATTTTGATAATTTTATGAATATTCATTTTAAGAGTGTTTATTTTTTATGTCAGAAATTATTGCCTTTAATAAATAATAATGGCCGCATTATAAATATATCAACAGGCACTACACGTTTTGTTAATCCGGGATATTCAATGTATGCAACAATGAAAGGAGCAATAGAAGTGTTTACGCGTTACCTGGCTAAAGAAGCTGGCGCAAGAGGTATTACTGTAAATGTTGTAGCACCTGGTCCAATTGAAACAGACTTTAATAATGCAGCAATCCGTAATAATCCTGAAAGAAAAAAAATAATGGCTTCTAATACTGCATTAGGCAGAGTGGGAGAAGCAGATGATATTGGAAAAGTAATCGCATTGATATGCGATGAAAAATCGGAATGGATAAATGGTCAGCGCATTGAAGCAAGTGGCGGTATTAATTTGTAAGAGTTTCTCTTAAATCTTTAAGCGCAGATTTTTCTTCTCTAAAAATCCTGTAATAAAAATTACTATAAAGGCAACGGCAAAAGAGCGGATAATTCCGCCGATACCTTCATCTAAAAATTGCGGATAATTTAAATTACATACAGCCATTAAAGAATATAAAAAATAAGGTATCAAATAACAGGTTAGTGTACTTGTTCCGGCAGGTTTGATGATATTAAACCATCCTGCTTTATTTTTTATATCGATAATATAAATAAGTAAAGCAAATATAGCAATGCCGATGCCGGTGCAAATACCTACCCAGGCCGGTGTATCATGTATCTTGGAAATTCCTGCAATTGGTCTTGTAAGAAATCCAAAAACGAAATATAAAATTGAAAGCGTAATCAACCAGGGAAAAAATGTTTGTTGTTTATTTTGTTTGCCGCGTACGTATATAAGCGAAATAACAACACCACCCATAATAAAACCTGCCATTGAACCATTGCCCATAAGTAACGGCATATATTTTGGCACTAATGCAAAATCGCTTTGATAAATATGTGCAACCACAGTAAAAGAAAGAAAAAAGATAAGTGCAATCACCTGCCACATAAACCTACCATTGGTGATTAAATAAATCAACGCACAGGCTAAATAACCCCAGCCAATTAAACCAAGAATTCCCCACCATTGCGGACGCATGCCAATAACAACATTATGATGTTCTCCTTTATATAAAAACGCCATTACAATTAAAATAATAATCCCTGCAGCCTGTAAAATGTATTCTGTTGCTTTACGAATTTTTTTATAATCTAACCAAATAAGAAAAAAAGCAAGTGTAATAATGATTTCAAAAACAGGTTCAGGAAGTATAGCAGCATCACTATAGTTTTCAAGATTTACATGAAAAGTACCCATTATAATTAAAGCCAGCGAACGCAACATAATATGTACTGCAATTTTTAATTTATTTTCTCCTGATTGAATTCTTTTATTTAAAGCAAATGGAATAGACAGACCTACAATAAAAAGAAAAGAAGGAAAAATAGTGTCTGCAAAACCAAGTTTATCTTCATATGCTTTTGCATGTTTTATCCAGATGGGAATTTTTTCAACACCATCTACATCGTTTACAAAAATCATAAAGAACATTGTAACCGCTCTAAACACATCTATTGATTGCAGGCGTTTTGGTAACTGCAGCATATCATTTTAAAAATGCTACAAATCTTACAATATAAAAATTATAAAAACAAAAAAAGAGAGCAGTTGTATGCTCTCTTTAAAAACTATAACATGAAAATTAATACTTGATAAATCTTATTGTTTGTTTATTATTATTCGAAATAAATTCTAAATAATAAACACCTTTACCAAGTGCAGCTACATTTATTTTATTTTGCGCACCGGCTTGTATGTTTTCAAATTGCTGAGCATAAACAGTCTTTCCATTTACTGTGCTGATACGTACGGTTGCAATATTTTCATCTTTATTTGTTCTAAAAAATAATTGACCTTTTACAGGGTTTGGATAAACCACAAGTACATTACCACCAGGCAAAATATTTACTGATGCTACACCTGAAAAAGTAATCTTACCATCGTTATCTGTTATTTGCAAACGATAAAAGATTTTATTTGCGCTGGTTTGTAAAGCATCTGCATCTGTAAAATGATAGTCAATTTTTTTACTGCTGTTGCCGGCTGCATTTACACTGCCAACATTTTGAAATTGCATTCCGTTATAACTGCGCTGAATGTTATAATTTTTTGTATTGGTTTCTGTTGCTGTTGACCAGTTTAAGTCAACTGCTTTATTATTAAGCGTTGCAGTAAAACTTAAAAGGCTTACAGGTAATGTAACACTTGCGTCAATTATATAAAGGTCGCGATCGCCATTACCATTGTCGCCATTATCTGCAGTTAGATAAATATGATTACTTAAAAACATAAACATAAATGGATCTGAATCGCCACTTCCGGGGTTTAAATCTTCAACCAAAGAAGTGTTTGCAGATGTTCCATCTGTCTTCCATAACTCATTGCCATGTGTGCCATCATTAGCAGAAAAATAAAAAGTTGTAGAAGTATAAAACCACGATATTGCAAATTCGCCGTTTCCGGTATTTAATGAAGAGTCTGCGCCAGGATTAATATCCTTAACCATTTTAGTTCCTGCCAATGTACCATCTGTTATCCATAATTCTGTACCATGCGTTCCATCATCTGCCATAAAAAAAGCTTTGCCATTAAACAGATGTGTTTGATAATTGCCGCCCTGTATAAGACTTAAAAAATCAGGCAATAAAAATGCACCCGAACTGGCAGTGCCAGGATTAATATCATCAAATAAAGCTGTGCCTGCAGTTGTTCCATCAGTTGACCACAATTCGCTGCCTGACGTTGAAGTAGTAGCATTAAAAAACAATTTGTTATTAATAATTACACTAAAGCTAAGAAGTGGAAAGCTAGCTATTGGAAAAGATTTAACAAGAGTAGTACCTGCACTTGTGCCGTCTGTTGAGTATATACTAAATTGAAACAGGGCGTTTGTCGTTGTAAATAAAACTTTATTATTAAGAACTACAAATTGGCCTGGTGATGATCCATTTACCCCACTTGCAATATCCTTTACCAGCACAGTGCCTGCAGAAGTGCCATCAGTTTTCCATAACTCTGTTCCATGCGTTACATCTGTTGCACTAAATAGCACCGTATTTCCAAGAGCAGTTAAGTTTTCAACATTAGAAGAAGCAGCGCCGGCATTAATATCTTTTATCATTACAGTTCCGCCGGATGTGCCGTCAGTTTTCCAAAGTTCTGTTCCATGTGTGCCATCATTTGCATCAAAATAAAGCACATTGTTGTTGGCAAAGAAAGTTGTATATGTATCATCATAACTGCTATCGGCGCCAGCATTAATATCTTTTATTATTACAGTTCCCCCGGATGTGCCATCAGATTTCCATAATTCAACACCATTTGAAGCCGTTCTTGCAAAAAAGTAAATAGCGTTATTAAACACGAACAAATTTCTCGGATATGAACTGTTTGTTCCCGTATAAATATCTTTTACTAATTGCGTACCCGCATCGGTACCATCTGTAACCCACAATTCATGACCTGTTGTACCTGCAATACCTGTAAAATAAATTTTGCCATTCAGTATAACATATTGAATGGTGGTATCAATTCTAACTTTAAGATTAGCATAAGAGGCAGTTCCGGCAGCAGTACCGTTTGTAGCGTACAACAGGCCATTTTTATCTGCAAGCACACCAATGCTGCCAAGCGCAACGCCAGACCTTATGTTTGTATTGTTTGAAAGCTGCGTTAGCTGGGCTTGTGTTCCTGTTGCAAAAAGAATTAAAGCAAGCAAGGCAAAAAAGTGTAAATTTTTTTTCATACAATAGAAATTTTGTGAATGCCAAGTTACACACTATTATAATTTGATTTTATGAACTTGAAATATTTGTATTCCCATCCAAACTGTTGGAAATTATTTTAAAACTTTATAGAACTCAACAGCGCATTGCAGCCATAACATCGGTTATAAAAAATTATGTTTCTTTTTTGCAAAAGTCCCTCTCTCATGAAGAGGACTTACAGGGAGGCTGCTTTTTTTCTTTTATCTTGCAGCCCTCAAAAAAATACTTATGGAATACAGCAAGCTTGTTTCTGTTACGGGGTTAAGTGGATTGTTTGAACTGGTTGCCAGCAAAACAGATGGCGCTATTGTTCGCTCACTGGATGATAAAAGTACACGGTTTGTTTCTTCACGCATACACAACTTTTCTCACTTGGAAAGTATTGAAGTTTATACCGAAGGTGAGAATGTGAATTTGGTTGATGTATTTCATGCCATGCAAAACAGCAACGAAACCTTGCCCGATGAAAAGGATGCAAATGCTGTAAAAAATTATTTTAAAAAAGTGTATCCGAAAATGGATTTTGAAAGAGTGTATGCAAGCGACATGAGGAAGATGATAAAGTGGTTTGATGTGTTGAAGAAAAATGAGATTGAAATAAAGTTGAGTGAAGAAGAAACCGCTGATGAAAATGATGAAGCACCACAACAGGAACCCGAAACAAAAGAACCCGAGGTAAAAGAACCAGAAGCAAAACCCGAAATAAAAGCTGAAGAGCCTAAAAAAATTAAAGCTGCAAAAGCAAAAAAAGCAGAACCTGTTACAGCATCTGAAAGCGAGCCCATAGAAACAGAAACAAAAACAGCAAAGAAAAAAATTACGAAGAAGTGAACAGCCACACATCGTCATGTCGAGGAACATCTCTCTTTTAACTTATTGTGAAGTTGAAGATTTCTCCTGACGTCGAAATGACATTTCTAATTCATACTTTTTAATTTAATTGAATATGCAATTAACAGCAGATATAAAAAAAACAGAACGGCACTTTGTTCCCGAAGATTTTAAGGTAACAACATGGGATGCTTTAGAGCCTTACTTTAAAAATTTATTGGAAAGAAATATTGAGTCGAAAGAAAATCTTGAGCAATGGCTGAAAGATATGAGCGAACTGGAAGCTGTTGTAAGTGAAGATGCATGCTGGCGCCAAATAAAAATGACGTGCGATACAACAGATAAATCTTTGGAAGAAGCATTCACTTATTTCTGCATGGAAATTCAGCCAAAGCTGCAACCTTATGCAGATGCGTTGAATAAAAAATTGATTAATTCGCCTTTTACAAACGAACTGGATAAACAAAAATATTTTACTTACCTGCGCAGCGTAAAAAAGAATATTGAACTTTTTCGTGAAGCAAATATTCCATTGCAGGCTGAGTTGAGTGTGATGCAGCAACAGTATGGTGTTATAACCGGCGCAATGACGGTTGAAGTAAAAGGGCAGGAATATACTTTGCAACAGGCATCAAAATTTTTGCTTGAACATGACCGCAATTTGCGCGAAGAAGTTTGGCGGAAAATACAGGAGCGCAGAAAACAAGATAAAGATGCATTGAATGATCTTTATTCAAAACTTATTGAAAAGCGCAATCAGGTTGCAAAGAATGCAGGCTTCGAAAATTACCGCGATTATAAGTTTGTTGACATGGGCCGGTTTGATTATACAAAAGAAGATTGTTTTAAATTTCATGAAGCGGTAAAGTTGCATGTACTGCCGTTAGTTGAAAAAATCAATTTAAATAAAAAAGAAAAATTAGGGCTTGATGTTTTACGCCCATGGGATACGGAAGCTGAACCTGAAAATGTAAAGCCATTACATCCCTTTAATACAGGCAAAGAATTGTTGGATAAGTCTGAAAAATGTTTTGAAGAACTCAATCCTTTTTTTGCTGATTGTTTAAAGAAGATGAATGAGCTCGGTCATCTTGATCTGGAAAGCCGCAAAGGCAAAGCGCCCGGTGGTTATAATTGTCCGTTAGCAGAAAGTGGTGCGCCATTTATTTTTATGAATGCTGCCGGCCAAATGGATGATGTAACAACAATGGTGCATGAAGGCGGACATGCAGTGCATTCGTTTCTTGCACATCCGCTGGAATTAAATGCATTTAAAGAATACCCGATGGAAATTGCTGAAGTGGCAAGTATGAGTATGGAATTATTTACGATGGATAAATGGAATACTTTTTTTGATAATGAAGAAGAATTGAAACGCGCAAAAGAACATCAGCTTGAAAGAGTAATTACTATTTTCCCATGGATTGCAACAATTGATAAATTTCAGCATTGGATATATGAACATCCGCAACATACAATTGAAGAAAGAACAGAAACATGGATAAATATTTTAAATGAATTTTCTACAAACACAGTTGATTACAGCGGGCTTGAAGAATACAGAAAAATAAGCTGGCAGCGACAACTGCATTTGTTCGAAGTTCCATTCTATTATATTGAATATGGCATTGCTCAATTGGGTGCAATTGGTTTATGGATGCAATACAAAAAGAATCCGCAACAGGCATTAAATAATTACATTAATGCATTGAGTTTGGGCGGCACAAAAACTTTACCTGAATTATATAAAGCCGCAGGTTTAAAGTTTGATTTATCGCCTGAACACATTAAAACATTAATGGAGTTTGTGAAAGAAGAGATGGAGAAGTTATAAGATTATTTCTTTTTAGCTGTAGATTTTTTCTTAGCCGTAGGCTTAGCTTTCGGATTAAAATCAAGCGCAAGTTTTACCCAATAATCTATTTGTTTTTTTGTTGTAAGAACTGATTCATTTACCCAGATATATCCTTTGTAATCGCGCCCTTTCATTATAACCGTTGTACAACCTGGCTTCTGTATTAATTCATCATGTAAACCAGGCTCAACGCGGCACATAATCCTGTTGCTACCAACAGTTACACATAATTTTTTATTCACCATAAAAGCAATTCCGCTAAACATCTTTTTTTCTTCAACTTCTGCAGTATTAGCAAATGCCTGTCTTATTTTGCTTGTTAGTTGTTCATTTATCGCCATTACTATCAGCGTTTATTTTTCAACTGGTATAAGAATGGTAAATGTTGAACCTTTGCCTGGCTCACTGGTTGCAGTAATAGTTCCATGATGATTCTCTGCAATTTTTTTGCAAATCGCAAGCCCAATACCTGTTCCTGAATATTCGCTGCGACCATGAAGCCTTTGAAAAAGCTTAAAAATATCATCCGCATATTCCTGTTCAAATCCAATTCCATTATCGCTTATAATAATTTTGTAATAAAATTTTTCACCTGTTTCTGTTGCATGCGTAACAGGCACTGCTTCAACTTCAATAACAGGCGGCACACTGTCGCGCTGATACTTTATAGCGTTTCCAATAATATTAAAAAATAACTGGTGAAATTGAAAAGGCATTACTTTAAGTACAGGTAAATTTTTAGTTATTATAGTTGCTTTTTTTTCTGCTATAACTTCTGCTAAATCTTTTTCCACTTCTGCTATAATACTATTTAAATCTGTAGGCTCTAATATAATTTCAGCTGTTGTAGCACGCGAATAATGCAATAAAGATTCTATAAGTTTTTGCATGCGTGATGTTGCTGCCCCAATTTTATCGAAATAAGTTTTAGTATCTGCAGAAAGGCTTTCATTTTCTTTGCTTATAATAAAATTGCAAAATGTTTTTATCTTTCTTAGCGGCTCCTGTAAATCATGACTTGCTGTATAGGTAAATGAATCGAGCTCTTTATTTATTCTTTGCAACTCAATGTTATGCTGCTCAATGCGGGCTGCATATTCTTTTAATTTATCCTCAGCGAGCTTTCTTTCTGTAAGGTCACGTGTAACTTTTGAAAACCCAATAACATTATCATCTTCATCATGCAACGCAGTTATTATAGTATTACCCCAATATGCTGTGCCGTCTCTGCGTACACGCCAGCCTTCATGACTTGCTTTACCATTTAATGTTGCTTGTTCAATTAATAATTCAGGAAGTTTTTTTTCATTGTCTTCTTCACTATAAAATATTCCGAAATTTTGTCCTATAATTTCATTTTCCGAATAGCCATTTATTTTTTCCGCACCCTTGTTCCAGTTTTGAATAATACCGTTTTTATCCAGCAGAAGAATAGCATAATCGTCTATGGAATTTATCATTAGCTGATGCTGCTTTTCTTTTTGTTTAACTTCTTCATGTATTGCAGCAAGCTGCAGTGTTAAAAAATGACTTTCAGTAACATCGAGGGAAATATTAAGAATGTTTTCAACTTTATTTTTTTTGTTGCGGCTAAAAACTGTTGTAAAGGTATTTATCCAGCGATAATTTCCATCTTTATGCTTTAACCTGTATTTAAGTTCTTTAATATTTTCATCAGCTATTTCTTTAGCCTTGTTGGCTTCGTTAAGCAATTCAATATTTTTTTCTTTTATCAGTTTTATGTCATCAGGGTGCATTAATGAATAGAAGAAATTTCTGCCCTTATTCATAAACTCCTCAGCAGTATAACCCAATAAGCGTTCTGCTGTGTTGTTTACAAAAATGTATTTATTAGAATTTTTATTGTAAACTGTTATTATGCATGGCGATACATTTGCAATCTTTTCAATAAACTTTTTGCTTTCTTCTAACTCATTTTCTTTTTGTTTTTGCTCAGTAACATCCTGCAATGTTCCAAACATTTCAACAGGCGATTGGTTACTATCTAATTTAACTTCAACTTTTGCATGTAAAATTTTTTGCTGCCCATTTTTCAAAATTATCCTGTAAAAAAAATCGTGCGGAGATAAAGTTTCTGCAGACCATTGCATATGTTTTCTTACCAACTCTGCATCTTCCGGGTGATTATATAAAGCAATTTTTTCTGAATTTATTTCCGATTGAAGTTCTATTTCATAAATATTATACAGTTCATCTGACCACGCGAGTTTCTTGGTTTTTAAATCCCATTGCCAATTGCCTATATGTGCAAGTGCCTGCGCCTGCGCAAACATTTGTTTCTGAATATCTGAGAAAATTTTAAAAGATATGGAATCAATTTTTGTGGTAAACTTATCTATCTCATCCATAATTTTTGTTCCAAGCGTTATGTCTGCAGTATAAGATGAAACAAAATGCCGCAAAGTTGTTCGTCTTAAAAAACTTAACAGCGTAATATCTTCAGCAACTATTTGGTTTTTCGTTATTGCAGGTAACTGGTTACTTAGCCATCTTTCTACTGATGTTTTAATGTATTCTTCCGCTTTATTTTCGGCACAACTATTTAAAAATTCTTGTGTGGTTTGCAAGCCCAGTTTAATAAGTTGTTCTTCAGAAAAATCTTTCAAAAATTTTAATAAAGGCAGTTCAATTTTTTTTGAAAGATGTAATTGCTCCTTAACAAATTCATGCAGTTTATTTTCTATTAAAAATTTTGCATATGAGGGCAGGTAGTTGAAATTGAGTTTTAGATATATTGTTCCCTGATCATTAAAATGTTTATAAACAGGAATTATTGGTTGATTTTTTACCGACGTCATTGGCAAAGCTTTAATTCATAGAACAAAGGGAAAGCAAATTACAAACAAATAGATTTAAAAAAGCTGCTACGAGTTATAATTATCATTGCTTAAGACCAAAATTATTTGCAGCAATAATTTTATTCAATTGACTTAACTACTCTTGCCTCAACTGAAATTCAATACCAATAATAATTTCAGACACTATTAAAATTTTTTTTACGTTATTGCTTAACTGCTGATGAGAATAATAATTCTGATATCCTTATTTGTATGCCCAGCATTTTTATTGCATGCACAAACATCCGGCAACTCTGCCGCTAATAAATGGTCAGGCACCGCTTCAGTTTATTATTACTTTATACCAGCCGAAAAAATTCCGCCAACTATTACCGTGGCTGCAGATCATTCATCAATACATATTGAATCAAGATATGATTATGAAGACATACATAGTTTATCAGCATTTGTGGGATGGGATTTTGAAAAGCAATATAACAAGTTGGATATAACTGTAACACCAATGGCAGGCGCAGTTGTTGGCCATACCAATGGAATTTTGCCCGGCTTAGAACTTAATGCATCGTATAAAACCTTTACGCTTTATTCGGAAAACGAATACATGCTTGACTTTAAGGGCAAGGAAAATTATTTTTTTTATTCCTGGAGTCAACTGAGTACACAAATATTTAAAAATACACAAGCTGGTGTTTTAGCGCAAAGTCTGCGCTGGTATAAAACCAAATTCGATATTCAGCGTGGGATATATGCAGAATATAATATAGGCAGGTTTACTTTTGATGCTTACTATTTCAACCTCTTTACTAATTCTGATTTTGCAATCGTTTCAGCAAATTTTTCTTTTTAATGTACAGCAAATGGAAAGTTGATTTTTATTAGGAAGAAATGTAATTGTACTCTGCGGAAGCATTCAGATATTTTAAAATCTGCTCTTTGCTTACCGGTTTTTCAAAATAATCTATCACATTTTGAAATTCTGCACAGCGTTCTTTATCTATATAACTTGTAGAAGAAGAAACAATAATTACTCTATTAGTATAACCGTCTTTTTTCATTCTTTCGAGATACTCCCATCCATTTAGCCAGGGCATATTTAAATCGAGAAAAATAAGGTTTGGATTTATCTTTCGCATAGCGTCATAAGCTTCATCCGGATTGGTGTAATCGAATATCTCAACATCTAATAATAAAAAAGTGATGAGTTTTTTCATAATGATGTTAGCAATTTCAGCATCATCAATCAACATAATTCTCTGGCTCATATCTTTATTGTTTAAGGTAAAAATGATTTTGGTGTTTTACAACAGCCAGGAACATTATGCAATTAAACCAGTTTAGAATAAAAGGAAAAAGTGACTGAACTTTTGGTTTTACATTAATTGTTGGTATCCCGAAAAAAGTGCGGTTGTATAATTTTAGTTTAATAACACGCTGCGATTGTAATGCAGTTGTCATAGAAAATGGATTTTACTTCTAATTAAACACTAAACTACGCTAAAAATTGTGCATTGCTCTATAAATTTTTTAAAGCGAATTGATAATTGCGGTTAAATAATCAATCAATATCTCCGGTTGAGAATATTCTAAGGTTTAAAATAACAGGTTGTATTTATCAGGAAAAATAATTGTTGCACAACGTTTCTACTATGTTATCTGCAGCAGAAAACGTTGTGCAATTGTTTTCATTTTTTAGCAACGGCTTGCCATGTGGCTGGCTCCGTTCGCCAATTAAGCAATAACTGTTCCGTTTCTTCTGAAATAAAACCTTTTTCTTTGGCAAGCTCAATAAGTGCTGTATAATTGGTTAACGATTCGAATGAAAGATTAACATTCTTAAAAGCTTCTGCGGCAACATCAAAACCATAATTAAAAATAGAAACCATGCCTACAACCTCAGCATTTTCTTTACGCAAAACCTCTGCTACATGTAAACTGCTTTGGCCCGTTGATATTAAATCTTCAACTATAATTATTTTTTTGCCTTCATCAAGAAACCCTTCTATCTGGTTGCCTAAGCCATGGTCTTTTGGTTTTGAACGAACATAAATAAATGGCAATTTTAATTGGTCGGCAGCCATTGCTCCCCACGCAATACCTGCAGTGGCAACGCCCGCAACTACGTCTGCTTCTTCAAACTGTTCAAATATTACATTGCATAATTCACTCTTAATAAAATCTCTTATAAACGGAAATGATAAAGCTTTTCTATTATCGCAGTAAATCGGGCTTTTCCAGCCGCTTGCCCATGTAAAAGGTTCGTACGGATTTAATTTAACGGCACCCGCTTCTAATAATTTTTCCGCAATAATTTTTTCATACTTCATGCTGCGAATATAAAAGGCTTGTTTATTTTGATTTGCTGTTTTTGTTCACACTATATTATTTATTTGCTTTGATGTTTACCTTTCAACAAAACACATAATGAAGAAAATAATTGCAGCAGGCGGCTTGGTACTTAATGAAGCTAATGAATTACTGATGATATTTCGCAGAAAAAAATGGGACCTTCCAAAAGGTAAATTGGATGAAGGTGAGAGTATTGAAACATGTGCCTTGCGTGAAGTAAAAGAAGAAACAGGACTGCAAACATTAAAACTTGAAAAGTTTATAAATACAACCTTACATATATATACAGATTTACATTTAAATCAAGATGTAAAAAAAGAAACGCATTGGTTTAAAATGTATGCGCCAAATAACCAGCCGTTAATACCGCAGTTAATTGAAGGGATTGAAAAAATAGAATGGGTGGATAATAAAAATCTGCATGATAAACTGCAAAACAGTTATCCTAACATTGTCGAAATTATCGAAGAGTTAAAAAAACTCTCATAAATGACAAAGCTTTTGCAAATTGCAAAAGCTTTGTCGGCACGATCAATAAAACCCCCGAACTAATTAAAATTTTAGTAAAGTGGAATCTTTAGGCTTTGTTGTATCACTAGGCACTGTATCTTTTACGATATAACTGTGATTAGTTGTTGGAACCTGTGCATTAGATGTTCCAAAATTTGATACGGAAATACCAATTATTCCTAAAGCCACTGCTGCTGAAAAGAGTACTTTTTTCATGGTTAGATTTTTAGAGTGAATAATAATGTAGGTTACACTTAGCAACAACTTTGCCACTTTTTATTTTTCAATATAAAAAGTTCTTCCGGGCTGAATTTATGATAGATAAAAACGGCAATGTTAGAATATCCAACAATTGCAAATAGCTGATAACTTGCCTGAAACACATTCAGTTTTTGTTTTTTTGTTAAACGAACTATAATAGAAAAATAAAAATATTTACTTAGTTATCTTAGCAAAATGCCTTTCAAATTAGTTGCGCCTTACAAGCCAAGCGGCGATCAGCCGGAAGCTATCCAACAATTAACTGATGGTATTATAAATGGCGAGCATTATCAAACATTGCTTGGTGTTACAGGCAGCGGCAAAACGTTTACCATGGCTAATGTTATTCAAAATGTACAACGTCCAACGCTTGTGTTAACACATAATAAAACTTTGGTGGCGCAATTGTATGGCGAGTTCAAACAATTCTTTCCAGATAATGCCGTTGGATATTTTGTTTCTTATTATGATTACTACCAGCCAGAAGCATACATGCCTGTAAGCGATGTTTACATTGAAAAAGATCTAAGCATTAATGAAGAACTGGATAAGCTGCGCTTACAAGCAACAAGCGAATTGCTTACAGGTCGCCGTGATATAATTGTTGTAGCAAGTGTAAGTTGTATTTATGGTATTGGTAATCCAACAGATTTTGAAAATGGCATTGTGCGTATTGCAAAAGGACAAACCATTTCGCGGCAAGGCTTTTTACATTCGCTTGTAAATAGTTTATACAATAGAACGCAGGTTGAATTTAAACGCGGAACATTTCGTGTGAAAGGCGATACAATTGATATCAACCTTCCTTACGTTGATTATGGTTATCGCATTACTTTTTTTGGTGATGAAATTGAAGAGATTGAAACAATAGATATTCACAGCAATAAGCGCATGATGAAAGTGGAGAATGCCGCTATTTTTCCTGCTAACTTATACCTTGCTCCAAAAGATATGCTGCAAACAATTTTATACGAGATACAGGATGAAATGCGTTTGCAGGTTGAATATTTTAAAAGCACCGGTAAATTAATTGAAGCGCAACGCTTAAAAGAAAGAGTTGAGTATGATTTGGAAATGATACGTGAACTAGGGTTTTGTAATGGCATCGAAAATTATTCAAGATTCTTTGATAGAAGACAACCAGGCACAAGACCATTTTGTTTGCTTGATTATTTTCCAAAAGATTTTTTATGTGTGATTGATGAAAGCCATCAAACTATTCCGCAGGTTGCAGGCATGTACGGCGGTGACAGAAGCCGCAAATTAATTTTGGTTGAATATGGATTTCGGTTACCAAGTGCTTTAGATAATCGCCCTTTAAATTTTCATGAGTTCGAAAACATGACGGGGCAAACAATTTATGTTAGTGCAACGCCCGGCGATTATGAACTGGAAAAATGCGGTGGTATAGTAGTTGAGCAGGTTGTCCGTCCAACAGGTTTATTGGAACCTCCAATTGAAATTCGTCCAAGTGTAAATCAGATTGATGATTTACTTGATGAAATTGATAAGCGTGTTACAAAAGGCGATCGCGTTTTAGTTACAACGCTTACTAAACGCATGGCAGAAGAAATGGATAAATATTTACAGCGCATTAGCATAAAATCCAAATATATACATAGTGATGTTGATACATTGGAACGAATAGAAATTTTAAGACAATTACGTTTAGGTGAAATTGATGTTTTGGTTGGTGTGAATTTATTGCGTGAAGGCTTGGATTTACCTGAAGTTTCATTGGTTGCAATTCTTGATGCCGATAAAGAAGGTTTTTTAAGAAATGAAAGATCGCTTACGCAAACGGCTGGTCGTGCTGCGCGTAATGTAGATGGA